>JAEUJM010000047.1 GCA_016794585.1 Acidimicrobiales bacterium | reverse complement strand
CCGCGTGGGTCAGATCGCCCCGCCGGGCGACCATCACCACGTCAGCCTTGAACTCAGGCGGGAACTTCTTGGGCATGGCATCCATCCTTCCGCGGGGCGCAGCCCCACACATGAGATGTCAACCAAACCCGCGGCAGACCCACAGATGAGATTCCGAGGTCAGGGAATGCCTGCGCGATCGCCTTGGGCGATGGAGCATCAACGGAGTTGAGACTGTGAGCGACTACCCACAGGACCCGACCTGGTGGCAGGCGTCAGACAGCCGCTGGTACCCACCGCAACCGATCGCCACGCCTACCCCGATCGCTCCCGGCACGCAGTGGCCGGCACAGCCTGTTGCTCCCACCGGCAAGGTCACGACGCTCGACCCAGTCTCGGCGTCGCAGCATGTGGCCTGGCTCCTCGCGAGCGCCGGCGCGATCGTGACCGGCCAGTCTCCGTCCGCCGTGACCGGCTACGTCGTCACCGAACAGGGACCCTCTGCTGGGATCGGGTGCCTTCTGTTCCTCTTCGGCCTCCTGCCGGGCCTGCTCTATCTGCTCCTGGCGAAGTCGACGAGACACGAGCCGTTCACGCTGACCCTCCAGCCAGGACCGGCCGGCACCCACCTACACGGCAACGGGCAGGGACGCGGCCTGGCCGTCCTCGTCTGGGCCGCTGATCAGCTTCCGGGCGTGACCCAGACCTGAGCGCCTCATCTCACGACGGGCCGACGGCTGGCGGCCCGTCCGCCATGCGGAGGTCAGAGGTCGTCTCCGGCCTCTGACGTGCGATTCCTCCTGGTCGAACTGCAGGGATTGAGCCCGGGACCTTCGCCCGCAAGACCGTTCACGTACGTGGGCCGCAGTTGGTGAGAGCGAGCGAACCCCCATCAAGCTAGCTCAGCTCGCCGGGCCGCCGACCGCGGTTACTCAGGGTTGCGCTGTCTACGCCCGTCATCCAGGCGTTCGTGTGTTCTCAGCTAGGTGGAGGCGTTGCGCGCACGTCCAAGAGTTCTGCCAGCGTCGTGGAACTCCATCTTCCGCTTGGGTCCGGTGGCTGCTCATCGAAAGGTGGCTGCTGCGCCGTCTTGACGCCGTCACCTAGAACTCGGGCACGAGGGTCTTGCGTGAGTTGACGGGCGACGTAGTCCGCCGGAAGCGCTGGTCCCGTGGCCAGTTCGACAACTGCCACGGTGTCGCCGTCGATATCAGTCAGCACGCCCTCGCCAGCCCACCCAATCAGGTGGGAGTCATGAACGCGCCGCACGGACCCGTCGGTGTACCGCCAAGCGCACTGTGCCGGCTGTGCCGTCCATAGAGCGCCCTCGGTGAGTGAGTGCTCAGCCCATCCGTCGGCGCCGTAGAGCTGGCCAGCAGTGAACATCGCCGACGAGTTGAACAGACCAAACGCATGGTGGACACGGTCGGTGAACTGTCGGACCAACAGGTGTCGGGGCCTCGCTTGGGCGAGGGCTCCTGGCTGGACTTCTGCCCTCATCCGGACCTCGGGCACCGACAGTCCCTCGGGTTGGGTGACCAGCCGCTCGTCGCCGAACATGTGCCCGTAGTCGAGAGTGACGTCGTCAAGGCGAACGAGCGCTACGTCGATCTCAGCGGGTCCTCGGAGGTCAAACGTCGACCAGAACCAGGCCAGGTAGAGGAGATGGGCGTGAGCGGCTCGAGCGACGATGTGCGTGGACAGCCGGGGGCCGAGGCCGACACCGAGCCCGGCGGCGCCGTCGCGGTGGAGGCGGAGGAGCGACGTCGGGTGGAAGTCGGGACGCGCCCGGTCATCGCCTGCGAACCCCTGTGCCCATCGGAGCATCCTCCGAGCCGTGCTGTCGATTCCCCACATGTTGAGATGAGCTGCCGCTGGGCCATCGGTCGGGACCATGTCCTCAGGGGTGAGCCTCCCCGGGTCGAAGATCTCGTGCAACGGCTCCTGCGGCAGCGCCGAAACGATGCACCAAGCGCCCTCGTAGTCCCCAGCAGCCATCGGAAGATGGTGCTCGGTCCAGATTCGGGGCCGATGCTCCGAGGCCCTGAGCGCGAGGGCGTAGGCATCTCGGACCTGTTGTTCGTTCATCGGGGCTGTACGGCTTCCGGTTCGACTGAAGTATCTCGCCTCTCCGTAGCCCTCAACCATCACGGGCCCGAGCGGTGACCGTTCGACATCGACCACGAGGACAAATCCACCCGCAGCGCAGGGCACCGGCGAGTACTCGACCAGTAGGGGCGGCGAAGTGCCGGCCTGCACGATGTCCTCGAGACGGCCGACCAGCGCGGCGTCCTCGAGCGGACTGACCTCGCCGGCTACGGGCGGGGCCTGGTCAGTTTCCCCGATGCCGAAGACCACAGTGCCGCCGCCGCCGTTCGCCATGCCCGTGAGGTCCTTTAGTGCTTCGCGTCGCTGGACTCGCTGCTCGAGGTGGAGTTCCTTCTTGTACTCGAGCCGTTGTCCCTCTGGGATTGCAGCGTCAACGAGCGAGTCGAGGTCTGCTTCGGAGCGAAGGCGCATCACCGGCGGCCCTTGGGTCGTCCCGTGGATCTGGCCCACCGCTCGACGTCGGGCCAGTACCGCACCATCGTTCGCTTCAACCTGACGAGGGGCTCCGCGAAGTCCTCGTGGCGGCTTCGGAACTCATAGGCCCGCTGGTAGCGGCGGAGGCCGAGCCGGGCAGGGATCTCCTCGGCGCCAACGAGCAGGTCAACGTCCACGCGAGGTTCCATCGAGTGTCGACGCTAGGGGCCGCTGAGGCTCAGATGGTGGAGTCCTAGCGTCATCCGAACGCCGAGGTGCCATCCAGGCGATACGCCCACTTCGGACGAGGTCACCTAGCTAGAGAACTGTTGTCCCCAGAGGGAAGCGAGATCCAGCGGTGTCAGTGCCCTTATGACTTCCCGTGCGGCGCTCGACGGCCTTGGATAGGCGGCCCTCCCCGCAAGCTGGCGATTCGGGCGGCGATCGTTTCGGACTGATGTGCTCCCGCCGAGCGAAGTCCGTCATGGACAGATCCCCCCTCCGTTCACCAGCTGATCGATATAGCGCCCGGCCAGGTCTGCGGCTAGTGGAGCAGTCCCCAGGCCGTCTCGATCGCGGCCATGGCGACAGCTCCCATCACGGTCTGCCCGGCGCCGTCGGCCGCCCACTTGATCGACCCTACGACAGCGGCCACGACGGAGCGCCGCGGGCTCGGTGAGTGCATCTGAGCGTTGAGGGTCGCCGCTTGAGCTTCGAGGTCGTTTGCGAGGGACTGCCCGAGGCGCTCACGCTCCTGCTCGACGAGCATTTGGAGAGCCCGGATCAGCGGCTCAACAACCCGCGTCTCTTCAGTGGTCAGCACGGCGCCATGAGGAGCAGTCAGGTCCTCGTCGTTGGCGGCGTGGGCGCGCCACTCTTCGACAGCGTCCATCCCGGCCGGGGTGATGTGCATCGAGGCGCCCATCGACATCATGCCTGCAAGGTCGCGGTCGATAAGCCAACGCGCCGTTCGATCGGCTTCCTTGGCGTCCATGCCGATCTGGGAGCCGAGGCGATCCCAGCTGACCTCTTGGAGCCGGTCCCCATCGACGGCGTCGTAGAGCCCACCTAGCAGTGCCATTCGCCGTTCAATCAGATCATCTCGACTCACCGCCGCACCGGCCCCTGTCATCGATCACGCCCACGGCGCTGACAAAGCGCTGACATCGACCCCGCTTGGGACCCGGCCCGAAGGCCGGGATCCCGTGCGGTGGTTGGTCGGGCTGCCGGGATTTGAACCCGGGACCTTCGGTCCCCCAGACCGACGCGCTAACCAAGCTGCGCCACAGCCCGTCTGGTGAGGGACAGACTCTATCGGGAGTCGGCCGCGACCTTCGAACCCCGACGGAGGCGCCGCCATGCCGCCTCGGCGACGGCGCCGACCCCGAGAGCCAACAGGGGCGCGACGGGTTGGTGGAAGCGGGGTGAGACGGTCACCAGGAGCGGGAGCACGAGCACGGCGAGGAAGGCCAGCGCCACCACCCGGCTGCGCCGGTCCCGCAGCAACAGCACCGTGCCCACCGCCCCCACGGGGAACACGACCCACCACCAGCGGTTGCTGAGCCGGGTCAGGTCGTAGGCGGCCGCCTCGGAGAATCGGGGGTCCGGCGCACGCGGGTCGACGAGCTCGACCACGACGTCGCCGTCCTCCCCGAACAGTACGCCGGCCCGGCGCACCACCAGCCACGAGGCGCTGTCGGGGTGCTCGACCATCCAGCGAAGGGCCCGGTCGCGCAGGATGCGGTCGTTGCGCACCTCGTCGGCACCCTCCACCCGACAGGCCGGGTCGTCCGGGTCCTGCGGGCCCGCGCCCGGGCGGTTCGACTGGCACAGCGCGTAGCCGCCGTGCAGGTCGGTGGGCACGAACGCCCCGAGGTCGAGGTAGTTCCGGAACACCCAGGGCGCAAGGACGACGGCGATGCCGGCGACGAGCGTGCCCGCCCGGCGCAGCCCCACCCGGCGGGCCCCCGGCGTGGCGAAGCGCACGATGAGCCAGCCCACGAGCACCACCGCCACCGGCAGCGCCGCCGGTCGCACCAGCGTGGCCGCACCGAGGAGCACGCCCGCCGCCAGACATCGTCGACGGCCCGGGTCCTCGTCCCAGACCGCCACCAGGACCGCGGCCACGAGCAGGAAGGTGAAGAGCGTCTCGGTGAGCACCATCGCGGTGAGCAGCACCACACTCGGCCACACCGCCAGGACCGCCGCGGCGACCATGCCCGCCTTCGGTCGGCCGAGGCGGCGGCCCAACAGGCCCGTCAGCAGGACCGTGCCCGCCCCGACGAAGGCCTGGGCCACGCCGACGATCCCCCGGATCGACGCCTCGAAGGGCAGCGCGTGGCCGGCCCGGATGACGAAGGCCAGGAACACCGGGTAGCCCGGCGAGCGCCATGCGGTCAGCCCCCCACTGGTGCGGTAGCCGTTGCCCCCGATGAGGTTGAAGGCCAGCAGCTGGTAGTCGCCCTGGTCGCCGTCCTGGAAGCCGCGCACGGTGGCGAGGCGGGACGCCACCACGAGGCGGATCACCAGCGCGGCGGCGGTGACGGCGAGCAGGACCCAACCCGCGCGGTCGATGCGGCCGACCAGGTCGCGCCACCGCCGTCCCGCGGCCGCCGCCACCCCGGCGCCGCGGGTCACCATCGGGCGCCTTCGATCAGAACTGCTGCGCCAGCCAGCCGACGCCCTGCACCAGGCGCCAGCCCATGTAGAGGGCGAACGCGATCAGCAGCAGCCAGAAGTGCCAGGGGATGTGGGTCTTCTCGTCGCGCTCGTCACCGTCGTCGTAGAGGGTGCGCCCGCACTTGGGGCAGACGCCTCCGGCGGCGAGGGAGGTCGGGGTGTAGTACTTGTCGCAGTCCTCGCAGAACGGCATCGGTGGGGCCTCTCAGACCGGGGGGACGCCGTGGCGTCGGTCGCTGAAGTGCCGGTCCTTGGTGCGGGCACGCTCCAGGCGGCGGATGATCTCGGTGCGCAGGTCGCCGAAGTCCACGATGGCGTCGATGACCAGCTCGGACGCCAGGCGCAGCAGGTCCACGTCCTCTTCATAGATGGCGCGCTCGCGGGCGATGAAGGCCTCTCGCTCGTCGGGGTCCTCGATCTCGGCGATCTTGTTGGCGAAAACGGCGTTCACGGCGGCCTCGGGGCCCATGACCGCGATCTTGGCCGTGGGCAGGGCGATGGTGGCCTCGGGCTCGAAGGCGGGGCCGGACATGGCGTACAGGCCGGCGCCGTAGGACTTGCGCACGATCACCGACACCTTCGGCACCGTGGCCTCAGAGACAGCGGTGACCATCTTGGCGCCGTGGCGGATGATGCCTTGGCGCTCGACGTCGCTGCCCACCATGAACCCGGGCACGTCGGACAGGAACACGAGCGGGATGTTGAAGGCGTCGCAGCACCACACGAAGCGGGCGGCCTTGTCGGCCGAGTCGACGAAGAGCACCCCGCCCTTCTGCATCGGGTTGTTGGCCACGATGCCCACGGGCCGCCCCTCGAGCAGCCCGAGCCCGCAGATCAGCTCCGGGGCGAACAGAGGCTTCAGCTCGAAGAAGCTCTCGGCGTCGACGAGGCCGTCGATCACGTCGTGCATGTCGTAGGCCTGGCGCTCCTCGTCGGGCACCACGGCTGCGGTCAGCTCGCGGGCCGGCGGCGCGGCGAGGTACTCAGGGGGCTGCTCGCGCCACCGGTCGGGGAAGTAGGTGAACCACGCCTTGGCCTGCTCGATGGCGTCGGCGTCGTCGGTGGCGAGGTTGTCGCCACAGCCGGAAACCGTGGCGTGCATGCGGGCGCCGCCCATGTCCTCGAGGGTCGTGTGCTCGCCGATCACCATCTCGGCCATGCGGGGCGACCCCAGGTACATCGAGGCGTTGCCCTCGACCATGACGATGATGTCGCAGAACGACGGGATGTACGCCCCGCCGGCCGCCGACGGGCCGAACAGGCAGCAGATCTGGGGGACCCGGCCGCTCAGCTTCACCTGGTTGTAGAAGATGCGCCCGGCGCCGCGGCGCCCGGGGAAGAGCTCGACCTGGTCGGTGATGCGGGCGCCGGCCGAGTCGATGAGCCAGAAGATGGGCAGCTCGTACTGGAGGGCGAGGTCGGTGGCCCGCACCATCTTCTCGACCGTGCGCGCCCCCCAGGATCCCGCCTTCACGGTCGGGTCGTTGGCCACCACCACGACGTTGCGACCGTCGATGGTCCCGGTGCCGGTGACCACGCCGTCGGCGGGGAGGTCGGTCGCCGAGGTGTTGGCCAGCAAGGCGTCCTCGACGAACGAGCCCTCGTCGAGCAGGAGGGCCAAGCGGTCACGCACGAAGAGCTTGTTCTGGCGGACCAGCTTGTCCCCCACCTTGGCCACGTTGCCGGCCAGCGCCCGTTCGGTGGCCGCCGCCACCGCGGCCCGGTGGTCGTCGATGCTGGGCTCGGCCTCGCTCACCGGCAAATGGTGACCGCTCGGCGGCCCCGCTCGCTACTCCCAGAGGGAGCGAACGGCCCGCCGCTACTCGCGGCGGATGGCGAGGATGGCGACGTCGTCGGTGAGCGGACCGCTCGAGAAGTCGCGCGCCGCCTCCAACAGGGACTTGCAGAGCACGTCGGGCGCGACGCCCGGGTCGCGACGGAGGGTGTTGGCGATGCGGTCCTCACCGAAGAGCGTGTCACCGTCGCGGGCCTCGGCCAGGCCGTCGGTGTAGAGCAGGCACAGGTCGCCGGGGTCGAGGGGGATCTCCCGGCTGTGGAACGTGCCGTTGGGGTCGAGCATCAGCAGCGGGCCGGTCGAGCGAAGGGGTCGCACCTCACGGTCGTGCCAGAGCCACGCCGCCGGGTGCCCGGCGGAGGCGAAGCGCAGCGTGCCCGCCTCGGTGTCGAACACGATCACACAGAGCGAGATGAACTCCTCGGGCCGCTCCATGGCCGACATCTGCGCGTTCAGCTCCTCGAGGGCCTGGGCCGGGTCGCGGAACTGACGCAGGAACACCCGCAGCAGGTACTTGGCCTGGAAGGCGGTGATGGAGGGCTCGATGCCGTGGCCCGTGACGTCGCCGATCACCGCGGCGATGCGCGAGGCGCCGACCGGGAACACGTCGTAGAAGTCGCCGGCCATCAACCCCGTACCGGCCTGGTAGACCCGGCCCAGCTCGAAGCCGGTCACCTCGGGCAGGTCGTCCGGCGCCAACCGGGCCGCCCAGCGGCGGGGGGCCAGCTCTTCCTGGCTCAGCACCTCCTGAGCGCGACGTTCGAGCTCGCTGCGGCTCTGCACGAGGCGGGCGTCACGCACGAAGTTGCGGCCGAACGCGAAGGTGAACACCACGGTGACGAGCACGGCCCCGAAGAGCACCACCGGCAGCACCCGTTGCGGCGGCTGGGCGGCGGTGGCGGCGCAGGCGATCGCCAGCAGCACGTACAGGACCGTGGTGTGGAGGTCCTTGCGGTAGTCGCCGAGGGCGATGGTGGTGGCGTCGGCGTCGCCGCCCGTGGCCGCCACTCGGCGCCAGACCTTGTGACGGTGTCGAGCGGACCGCCCCCAGACGAGCGCGGCGACCAGACAGCCCAGGGCGGCGACCGCCAACAATGAGGAGGTCATTGAGGCTCAGAGCGTAGCGCTGGGGGTGCCGCGGCGAATGAAGAAGCGGTTACAGCTCGGCGTCACTCGGAGCGCTTCCGCACCCGCAGCTTGATGGGCGTGGCGCCAAGGTCGAAGGCCTCGCGGAGGCTGCGCTCGAGGTAGCGCAGGTAGGTCGGGGGCAGCGCCTTGTTGGCGAAGAGCGTGAAGGTGGGTGGGTCCACCGCGCCCTGGGTGGCGTAGAGCACCCGGCCGCCGTGCGGGGCGGGCTGGGCCGCCTGGGCCGAGCGGATGGCGTTGTTCACCTGCCGGGTGGGGATGCGGCGGTGGTAATCCTCGATGGCCTCGGACAGCGCCGGCAGCAGCTTGTTGACCCCCTTGCCGCTGAGGGCGCTGATCTTCAGCACCGTGGCCTCACCGAGGAAGTGGAGGCGGCGCTCGATCTGCGAGGCCACCTGGGCGCGCTGCTCGGCGTCGAGCAGCTCCCACTTGTTGATGAGCACCACCACCGGGCACCCGGCGGCATCCACCCGCTCGGCGAGGCGCTGGTCCTGGTGGGTCACGCCGACGGTGGCGTCGATGACCAACAGGGCCACGTCGGCCTTGTCGACGGACCGCAGCGCCCGCACCATCGAGTAGTACTCGGTGCCTTCGTCGATGCGGCCCTTGCGGCGCATGCCGGCGGTGTCGATGAAGCGCACGGGACCGTCGCCGGTGTCGACGACCGTGTCGATCGAGTCCCGGGTGGTGCCGGGCATGTCGTGCACCACGGCGCGGTCCTCGCCGATCAGGCGGTTGAACAGCGTGGACTTGCCGACGTTGGGGCGGCCGACGATGGCCACGCCGAACACCCGCGGCCCCTCCTCCTCGTCGCCGCCCGTCGACTCGTCCTCGGGGTCGGGCGGCGGGAACGTGGCGATCAGGGCGTCGAGCAGGTCGCCCGTGCCCCGCCCGTGGAGCGCGCTGACCGGATACGGGTCGCCCACCCCGAGGCGTACGAACTCCCAGATGTTGGGCTCGCGGCCGGTGTCGTCGATCTTGTTCACGGCGAGCAGGACCGGAGCGGTGGACCGGCGCAGCAGCTCGGCCACCCGGGCGTCCTCCTCGACGATGCCGATGGCGCCGTCGACCACGAAGACGACGGCGTCGGCGTCGGCGATGGCCCGCTCGCTCTGGCGGCTCACCTTCTCGTCGAGGTCGGTGCCGCCGGGGAGCCAGCCGCCGGTGTCCACCAGCAGGAACTCGCGGCCCAACCAGTCGGCCACCACCTCCTTGCGGTCACGGGTGACCCCGGGCTTCTCCTCGACGATCGCCTCGCGGCGGCCCACGATGCGGTTCAGGAGCGTGGACTTGCCCACGTTGGGACGGCCGACCACGGCGACCACGGGAAGGGACACGTCAACGCTCCAGGGCTGCGCGCAGGGCGAGGCCATCGGTGGGGACGACCTCGACCGGGCGAGGGAGGTCGTCGGGGGTGGTGCCGTCGAGGAAGCGGCCCTGGGACAGGCACACGTCGGGCAGGAGGTAGCGGTGGCCGGCGGGCTGGTCGGCGAGCACGCGGCCCACGTCGGCGCCGACCATCAGGCCGCTGACGCCGATGTTGCCGCCGAAGTAGTCGTTGGCCACCTCGAGCACCCGCACGTCGTCGCGGTCCAGCTCGGCGACGAGGGGTGAGAGCACCGCCGCCCCGAACGGGCCGGTCAGCACGCCGACGGCGGCGTCGCGGCGGGGTCCGATGGTGAGCCCGGAGGAGCCCGAAGATCCGGACGAGGCCGTGCGCACGGCGCGGTAGCCCTCGGCGGGGGCGCCGTCGACGGCGGCGAAGAACCCCGACTGCGGCCCCGTGGGCTCGTGGACCAGCCCACGGAACTCGAGCTCGAAGGTGCGGGCCATCCCCACGCCGTCCTCGTGCATGGGGAATCCCTCGTAGGCCTCGGCGTCGGGGAAGGGCCGTCCCGCCATGAGGTAGTACTCGTCGGCGGCGAACGCGAGGCGCCGGCCGAGCACCCGGAGGAAGACGTCCTGCCAGTCGTGCACGGTGTCGACGACGGCCCGAGCCTCGTCGACGGTGTGGGGGCGCATGCGGCCCTCGGGGGCGAAGCGGCTGATGCCGAGGGGCACCACGCACAGCGACGCCAGCTCGGGGTAGCGGTCGAGCACGCCGGCGAGGGTGTCGTCGAGCACGGCGCCGTCGTTCACGCCCGGCAGCACGACCACCTGGCCGTGGACGGTGATGCCGTGGTCGAGCAGGGCCCGCAGCCATCGCAGGCTGGTGGCACCCCGGCGGTTGCGCAACAGGTCGGCCCGGACCTCGGGGTCGGTGGCGTGGATGCTGACGTGCAGCGGCGAGAGCCCTTCGGTGACGACCCGTTCGAGGTCGGCCTCGGTGAAGCGGGTGAGGGTGGTGAAGTTCCCGTAGAGGAACGACAGGCGGTAGTCGTCGTCCTTCAGGTACAGGCTGTCGCGCAGGCCCGGGGGCAGTTGGTAGATGAAGCAGAACTCGCAGTGGTTGTCGCAGGTGCGCACCTGGTCGAACAGCGCGGACGCCACCTCGGCACCGAGGGGCATGCCCTCGGGCTTGGCCACCTCGAGCTCGAGGGACAGGCCGCCCCGTACGACGTCGAGGAGGACCTCGGCCTCGTCGGCCAGGAGGCGGTACTGGATCACGTCGCGCGGCGCCTCGCCGTTGAGGGCGACGATCTCGTCGCCGGGAAGCAGCCCCGCGGCCTCGGCCGGCGATCCGGGCGCGACAGCCTGCACCCGAGCTCCCGACATGGGATCCAGCCTATGGGTGGGACGGTGTCAGGAGGCGATGGCCCGCCCCGTAGCCTGGAGCCATGGCCGTCGACCGTGTCCTGCTCTGCGCCCCTCGGGGGTTCTGCGCCGGCGTCGAGATGGCCATCAAGGCCCTCGCCTGGATGGTGCGGGCCTTCGAGCCGCCGGTGTACTGCTACCACGAGATCGTCCACAACCAGAAGGTGGTCAGCCGCTTCGAGGACATGGGCGTGGTCTTCGTGGACGACATCGCCGAGGTGCCCCCCGGGTCGCCCCTCATGTTGAGCGCCCACGGCTCCGCACCCGAGGTCGTCCAGGCCGCACGCGACAACGGCGGCTACGTGGTCGACGCCGTCTGCCCGCTCGTCACCAAGGTGCACCACGAGGTCAAGGTCCGTGCCGGCAAGGGCTACCAGATCGTCTACGTCGGCCACGAGGGCCACGAAGAGGCCGTCGGCACCATGGCCGTCGCCCCCGACGCCATCCACCTCGTCGAGACCGAGGCCGAGGTCGAGGCCCTCCCAGAGTTCGAGCAGCCGGTCGCCCTGCTGGCCCAGACCACCCTCAGCCACCGGGACTGGGAGGGGGTCATGGAGGCCACCCGCACGCGGTTCCCGGAGACGTGGATGCCCGGCCGCAGCGACCTCTGCTTCGCCACCACCAACCGCCAGTCCGCCCTCGGCCAGATCGCCGACCGGTGCGACGCCACCATCGTCATCGGCTCGGCCAACTCGTCGAACACGCGGGCGCTCGAGAAGCTGGCCCGCGACGCCGGCTGCCCCCGGGTCGAGCGGGTCAACGGCGTGGACGAGCTGCCCGACGACCTCGCCGGCGTGGTGGGCGTCACCGCCGGCGCCTCGGCCCCCGAGGAGCTGGTCGAGGCCATCATCGAGCACCTCGCGCCCACCGACGGCGTCGAGGAGGTCCGCTACACCGACGAGGACGAGTACTTCCCTCCCCCGCGCAGCCTGCGCGACCTGATCGACGCAATCGACCTCTTCGCCACCTTCAGCCTCGGTGGCCCCATGCAGGACCGCCCCGGCGTGAACGACCGCCAGACGAAGGCCAGCGACGTGCTGGCGGCGCTCCCCGCTTCGGGCTGACCGCCCGCCAGCGGCCATCCTGGGGGCCATGCTCCCGGTCACCGCCACCACCGTCCGGCTCTTCCTCCACGTCCTCGCCGCCACGGTCTGGGTCGGCGGCCAGCTGACCCTCGCCGGCCTGGTCCCCAGCCTGCGGGCTCTCGGCGGCGACGCCCCCAAGGTGGTGGCCCGCCGCTTCAACCGCATCGCCTGGCCCGCCTTCGCGGTGCTGGTGGTCACCGGCGTGTGGAACCTGGTGGCCGTCGACGTCGGCGACACCAGCATCGAGTACCAGATCACCCTGTTCCTCAAGCTCATCGTGGTGGCGGCGTCGGGCATCAGCGCCGCCGCCCACATCGGCGCCAACACGAAGGGCGCCTTGGCCTTCTGGGGCGCCCTCAGCGGCCTCACCGCCCTCGCCGCCCTCTTCCTCGGCATCATGCTGTCGGCCGGCTGACCGGTGACGGCGCCGGGCCGCTGTGGGACGATGGGCCCCATGACCTCGACCTTCACCCGCATGGACGAGTCGACCGCCGAGCAGTGGGGCGTGATCGGCGCGGAGACGGCCAAGAACCAGGGCCGCGTGGCCGAGCGCGTGCTCGACCTGCTGCGGTCGATGGACGACATCACCGACGGCTTCTCCACCGACCAGCTCACCCACTGCCTCCAGACCGCCACCCTGGCCGAGCGCGCCGGCGCCGACCAGGAGGTCGTGGTCGCATCGCTGTGCCATGACATCGGCAAGGCCATCAGCGTCCCGAACCACCCCGAGATCGCCGCTTCGATCCTCAAGCCGTACGTGCGGCCTGAGGTCTACGACATGATCCGCGTCCACCAGGACTTCCAGGGCCGGCACTACTACCACCACTTCGGCGGCGATCCCGACGCCCGCGAGAAGCACCGCGACGAGGTCAGCCCCGAGACCTTCGCTCTCGCCGCCCGCTTCGCCGACGAGTGGGACCAGGTCGCCTTCGACCCCGACTACGACACCCTCTCCCTCGAGCACTTCGAGCCCATGGTCCGCGAGGTCTTCGCCCAGGCGAAGTTGTTCTAGCGGCGCTCCGGATCCGCGGCCAGGCGTCCGGCGCAGATCATCTTCACCACCGCATCGCTCCGTTTCGGAGCACCGAGCTCTTCGCACAGCTCGAGCGCGCGGGGCCGCAACGACTCGAGCCATCCCTCGGGCCGACGTTGCGCCGTGCGAACGACCCAGTCCTCCAGGTCATCGAGCGAGAGCGTGCGCGCCGGACGTCCGGCGCGGCCGCGC
The DNA here is from genome assembly GCA_016794585.1 of Acidimicrobiales bacterium. NCBI lineage: Bacteria > Bacillati > Actinomycetota > Acidimicrobiia > Acidimicrobiales > Acidimicrobiales bacterium. The sequence goes on along the minus strand of JAEUJM010000047.1, from coordinate 194,764 downwards.
GAGACGGCGAGGTTGTCGACCAAGGTGCGGGCATCCGACGTGAGATGTAGCCCGCCGGGCCAGCTGCTGTCGTCCTCGAGCGGTCCGGGGCCAGGACGCGGGGCGACCACGAGGCCCGGCAGGTTCACGTCCTCTGTTCGCTCGTTGGAGACGACCGTGAGCACGCCGCCTACGGGCATGCCGCCCTCCGCGGCTGAGCGGTCGGCGATGACCGCATCGGGCGCGAAGCGCGCCACGACCGACCAACGATTGCGAGCGATCAATTCGGCCGGGTCAGAGTGGAGGTCGGCAGAGTAGAGGCCGGGCGCGAGTCGCCGGATACGGCCAGCCTTCGTCGCGCGGGACAGCGTGGCGCCGCTGGCGACGTCGCCGAAGAACACCGCTCCGGGAGTGGTCGGCCATGGAGTAGCGGGTTGCCTGGCCATCGGATTCCGGAAGAAAAACCTCCGAGAGCCACCTTACTGAAAGAAAACCCGCTGAGAGCGACAGACCAGGAAGGATTCCCGCTGAGAGCTCACATCACCCCAAGTGGCTCACCCTCCCCACCGCCCGCTCGCCTCGACGTGGTCCCCCGCCCGCGACTCAGCACGCGAGGTGTTCCGGTGTCGCCTCAAAGTCCAGTGATCCTTGAGGGCCACGAACGAGGAAGAAGTCGAGCAGAGGGAACGACTGACCGCTGAGTCTGTACTCAACGCCACCGGAGCCGAGTTCGCGTTCCGTAACAATGGCTATGCCGTGCGCTCGCAGCGACTCGGTCAGTTCGTCAAATAGCGCATCACTGCCGGCTGCGCTCGGGGTCAGGCTCGCAGCGTATTGAGATCGAAACCCGTCAGACTGAGCCTGGCAAGCCAGTATCAGTCGAGAACTGCTGTTGGCGACAGCTTCGCCACGGAGAGTACCAGTGACGATGCCTTCAACTTCCACGAGTTCCTGACTGATCGACGGGTCCGGATTGCCTGGCTCCGAGTCTTCCAATACACCACAACCGGTGGCGCTGCAGACGAGCACGAGAAGAACAGAAAGTACCTGGTTCCACCCCGGGCCTTGGATCCGGTCGGTGCGCTTTCCCACCCCGTCGTGAGGTAGGTGACGCCGTCGCCGCTGATCGCGGTGTCGGACATGTTGTCGGAACGGCGCACCCTTCTCCCCGCTGGGCACAGCTAGCTAGCTTGCCTCGAGGTGGTGCCGGAGGGCCTGTCGGATCACCTCGGAGACGGGAACGCCGTCCCGCGCCGCGCGCCGGGTGAGACGGTCCTTGAGCTCTGGGTCGAGTCGCACCGACTCCACGGTCGACGGCCCCGACCCGAGCGCCGGGCGACCACGTCGGCCCCGTCGAGCCACGATCTCGTCGACGTCGTATCCCGTCTCTGCCTCGTCGGCCAGCCGGTTGACGAGGTCGTCGTCGACCGGTGCGCCGGAACGGGTGTGTCCATACATGCGTTTGGTCACTTCTCGAGCAACCTCCGGTAGACGGATCGAAGGGGCATGGCGTGGATGATCAGCTCGTCGTCCTCGTCGGTCACGAGCACCACGATCTCGAGGAGGTTGCCGGCTCGATCCGGGCCGATCACGAGCCACCGGTCTGGGTCCTCGCCCAGGTCGTCGACCACCAGTGAGTGCTCGACGCCATGATGGGTGTCCGCGTCCGGGACGCCGTGTCGGCGGGCCGACGGATGGATCTCCACACGGCATTACTGTACTACGAAACGCCTCAGGGTCGAGTGAGTGACGCCGACGCCGCCGTCAGGCCACGAAGGCGAACCAGAGGCTGGCGCCGGTGAACACGCCGGCGACGCCGAGCGAGCCCCAGACGAGGGGGCGGCTCACGCGGCCGTCCTCCTCCGCCGGCAGGCGCTTGCGCACCCGCTCGAGGGTGCGCTCGGCCCACGGCACGTCCTGGGCGAGCAGGCCCAGGCCGAGGGCGATGGTGAGCCAGCCCGGGCCAGGCAGGGCCAGCATGCCGACCCCCGCCAACAACAGGAGGGATCCCGCGGTCATGCGGGCCAGGCGGATGGCGATGTGGGCCCGGGCCTTCTCCTCGGTCTCCTCGCGCTTGCCGGTGGCGTACTCCGCCTCGATGGCGGCCTCACGCCAGCGCTCCCGCAGGACGTGCTCGGGCGGTGGCTCGGGCGGCTCCCCCATGCCCGCTGAGCCTACGTGTGCTCGTTGGGTTTGCCGACCCGCTCCTGTGAGCGGTCGAACAGCACCTGGATCTCCTGGCGCAGCTGCTCGGTGAGGTCGCGCACGGCCTTGCGCGACACCCGCCCGTTCACCGACGCCGGCGGGTAGATCGGGGTGCCGATGTCGATGGACAGCTTCACCGGTCGGATGCCCTTCGAGCCCTTGGGCATGGCGTCCTCGGAGCCCCCGATGCCGACGGGCACGATGGGGATCCCGGCCTTGCAGGCCACGTAGGCGGGCCCGTCGTGCATGTCCTCGGGCAACAGCACCGGGCCGGTGCGCCGCGTGCCCTCGGGGAACATCACGATGGGCTCGGTGCCGCCGGCGATCTCGAGCGACATCCGCATGGCTTCCCGGTCGGCCACGTCGCGGCGCACGGGGATGCCCCCCATGGCCGAGAAGAACCAGGCCGACCAGCGGTACTTCCACATCGTGTCCTTGCCCATGTAGCGCATGCGCCGGCGGGTGCAGGTGCAGACCACGACCGTGTCGATGTTCGAGCGGTGGATGGGGGCGAGGATGAACGACCCCGTCTCGGGGACGTTCTCGCGGCCGTACACCTTCAGGCGCCAGAAGAGATGGGAGAACCCGGCGAGCACGGCGCGCACGAACGCGTACAGCGCCAGCGCCGCGCGGGTGGGCGGGGCGCTGTGGCGGTGGGCGCCGTACTTGCCGCTCACGAGACCGCTCCCCCGCTCCCGGTGGCCTCCTCGAGCAGTCGGAGCAGGTCGTCCACGATCTCGTCCACCGAGCGGTCACTCGTGTCGACCAGCACCGAGCCCTCGGCCTCCTGGAGGGGGCTGTCCTCGCGGCCCTGGTCGAGGGCGTCGCGGCGGGCGATGTCGCGGGCCACGGTCTCGTAGTCGAGGTCGGCGACCTCCTTGGAGCGTCGGGCCGCTCGAACCTCGGGAGAGGCGGTCAGATACACCTTCAGGTCGGCGTCGGGGAACACCACCGTGCCGATGTCACGACCCTCGATCACCCCGCCACCGTGCCGCTCGGCCCACTCCCGCTGGCGGCTGCGCAGCTCGGCCCGGACCGCGGGGTTGGCGGCCACGGTGCTGACCGCCCGGGTGACCTCGGGGCCGCGGATCTCGATGCTGGCGTCCACCCCGTCGACCATCAGCGAGCGGTCGCCCACTTCGAGCTCGAGGTGCCCCATCAGGTGGGCGACCGGCTCGGCGTCGGCGGGATCGATCCCCCGGCGCAGGGCGGCGAAGGCGACCCCGCGGTACATGGCGCCGGTGTCGAGGTACTGGAGGCCGAGGCGCTCGGCCAGCGCCCGTCCCACGGTGGACTTGCCCGACCCTGCGGGGCCGTCGATCGCGATCACCTGCACGATGTTGCTCCTTCTCCGCCGGCCCGTGTGGGCCCGACCCCTGCGTTCATGATCTTGTCAGCGATTCGAGATCGCGCTCGAACCCCGGGTAGCTGGTGGCCACGACGTCCCAGCCGTCGATGGCGGTGGCGCCCTCGGTGGCGAGCGCGGCGATCGCCCCGGCCATGGCGATGCGGTGGTCCCCGTGGGCGTCGACCACTCCGGCGTGCAGGGCCCCGCCCCCGACGATCACGAGCGAGTCGGGCAGCGGCTCGACCCGGGCGCCCAGCGCCCCCAGCTCGGAGGCGACGGTGGCGATGCGGTCGGACTCCTTCACCCGCAGTTCGCCGGCCCCGAGGAACCGGGTGGGGCCCTCGGCGTGCGCGGCGGCGACGGCGAGCACCGGCACCTCGTCGACCAGCCCGGGGATCTCGTCGGGAGCCACGTCGGTGCCCCGGAGCGGGGCGTGGCGGGCGCGCACGTCGCCGGTGGCGTGGTCGACCTCCAGGTCGGCTCCCATGCGCTCGAGCACGGCGAGGAAGCCGTTGCGGGCGGGGCCGAGGTAGATGCCCTCGACGGTGACGTCGCTGCCCGGGACGATGCTGGCCGCGACCAGCCAGAAGGCCGCTTGGGACGGGTCGCCGGGCACGTCGACATCCGTCGCCGTGAGCCGCCCCGGGCGGACCCGGACCGAGCCCGCCTCGGCGTCCACCACGACGTCGGCGCCGAAGGCGTCGAGCATCTCCTCGGTGTGGGCCCGGGTGACCAGTTCCTCGCGCACCACGGTCTCGCCCTCGGCGGCGAGGCCGGCCAGAAGGACGGCCCCCTTCACCTGGGCGCTGGCCACCGGCAGCGGGTAGTCGATGCCGTGCAGCGCGCCACCGGTGACCGCCAGGGGCGCCCGACAGGTGTCGCCCTCGCCGGCCACGGTGGCGCCCATTTGGCGTAGCGGCACCGCCACCCGGTCCATGGGTCGGCGCCGGATCGATGCGTCCCCGTCGAAGCGGGTGGTGCCGTCGAGGCCGGCGCACACGCCCATGAGCAGGCGCAGGCCCGTCCCGGAGTTGCCCACGTCGACCACGCCCTCGGGCGGCCGCAGCGCCCCGCCCGTGACCGCCACGGACCCGTCGCCGCCGACCACGACGTCGGCGCCGAGGGCGGCCACCGCGGCCCGGGTGTGGGCAACGTCCTCGCCGGCGGACAGCCCCCGGATGCTCGACGTGCCGTCGGCCAGCGCCGCCAGCAGGAGGGCCCGGTGCGAGATGGACTTGTCGCCCGGCACCCGGACCCGGCCCCGCAGCGGCGCCGGCCCGGCCACGGTGAGACGGCTCACGGCTGCTCCAGCGGGCGTTCGACCACCGTGTAGCCCCGTTCCTGCAGGGCACCGGCCAGGCGCCCAGCCTCGGCCGACTCGACGAGCAGGAGCATCACGCCCTTGTCGCCCTCGGCCGAGTGGGCGAGCTCGAGGTCGGCGATGTTGATGTCGAGCTCGGTGGCCAGGGTGGTGACCTCGGCCAGCGAGCCCGGGCGGTCGGCCACCAGCACCCGCAGCTCGGTGAGCTCGTCGGGGCGCGCGTAGCGCACGGGCAGGTTGGCCCGGGACGCACGCGCCGACTCGAGGCGACGCAACAGCGCCTCCCGGTCGCCGGCGGCGACGATGTCACGGGTTTCGCCGAGGGCGCCGATGAGCCGGTCGAGGGTCTCGACGATGGCGTCGCGGTTCTCGGCGCAGATGTCGGGCCAGATGCCGGGGTGACCGGCCGCGACCCGGGTCATGTCCCGGAAGCCACCGGCGGCCAAGCGCAGCAGGGCGCGGTGGTCGGCCGAGCGGGCGTCGGCGAGGGTCATGAGCGTGGCCGCGGTCAGGTGCGGCACGTGGGACACCACCGCCACCAGGGCGTCATGGCGGTCGGGGGGGATGGCCACCACCTCGGCCCCGAAGCTCGACACCGCCGAGCGGACCGTGGTGTAGGCGGTCTCGCTGGTGGCGTCGTCTGGCGTGAGCACCCAGACCGCCCCTTCGAAGAGATCGGCGCGGGCTCCCTCGACCCCCTCCTGCTCGGAGCCGGCCATCGGGTGGCCGCCCACGAAGCGGGGGTCGGCCACGGCCCGCACGATGGGGCCCTTCACGCTGCCGACGTCGGTGACCACGCCGGTGCTGCCGTCGAGCACGGCCCGGGCGAGGTCGGGCACGGCCCCGACGGGGGTGGCCACGAAGGTGAGGTCGGCGCCGGGGTCCCGGCCGACCGCGTCGAGCGCCCCCAGCTCGACGGCGCGGGCCGCCCTGGCCTCGTCACGGTCGACACCGCTCACGTGCCAGCCCTGGCGGCGCAGGGCGAGGCCGATGGAGCCGCCGATGAGACCCGTGCCGACGAGGGCGGCGCGTCCAGGCACGGTGCTCAGTCGGGGAGGTCGTCGCGGAGGCCGCGCGCACCTTCGAGGTACACGTGGTGCAGCTCGCTCCGCGAGGTGTCGGTCTCGAGGTGCATGAGGACCCGGACGCAGTACGGGGTGCCCCCGTCGATGCTCAGCTCCTGCGCGCAAAGGAGCGGCACGTCGCCCAGGCCGAACTTCCGGGCCGCCTCGGCGGGGAAGGCCGAGTGGATGTCTGCCGTCGCGGTGAAGATCACCGACACGAGCTGGTCGTGGTCGAGGCCGTTGCGCTCGAACATGGCCTCGAGGAGGGCGATGACGCGATCGTGCAGGTGGTCGCGCGTGTCCTCGTCGATGGTGGTGGCGCCGCGGAGGGCTCGGACGGGAGACACGGCCCGGCAGCCTACCGGTGGCCCGTGCCGGAGCCGGGATCCTTCTGGGCGCCGTCGTCGTGCTCGGTCGCGGCGAGGCGCAGCTCCTGCACCTCGCCGCCCGTCAGCTCGCGCCACTCGCCCGGCGCCAGCGTCCGGTCCGTGAGGGGCCCGATGCGGGTTCGCACGAGGCGGGTGACCGGGTGGCCCACGGCCTCGCACATGCGCCGCACCTGGCGGTTGCGGCCCTCGTGGATGGTGATGCGCACCACGTGGTCGCTGAGCAGCGAGACCCGCGCCGGCGCGGTCCGTCCGTCGTCGAGGTCGACCCCCTCGCGCAGGCGGCGCAGTGCCCCCCTGCTCGGGACGCCCGCCACCTCGGCGAGGTACTCCTTGTCCACCCCGAACGACGGGTGGGTGAGGCGGTGGGTGAGCTCGCCCTCGTTCGTGAGCAGCAGCAGGCCCTCGGTGTCGAGGTCGAGGCGGCCCACGGGGTGAACCCGGGGCTCGCTCGGCACGAGCTCGATCACGGTGGGGCGGCCCTGGGGGTCGTCGGCGGTGGTGACGACGCCGGCGGGCTTGTTGAGCACGTAGTGCACGAGGCCGGGGCGCACGCCCACGATCACGCCATCGACGGTGACCTCGTCGTGGTCGGGGTCGACCCGGTCGCCCAGGGTGGCCACGACACCGTTGACGGTGACGCGTTCGTCGGCGATGAGCTCCTCGCACAGGCGGCGGCTGCCCAGTCCGGCCCGGGCCAGGGCCTTCTGGAGACGCTCGCGGTTCGGGGCGTCCTCAGCCGTCGGCACGGGGGCCTGCCCCGGGATCGACCCGGCCGGCGTCGTCGGCCGGCGCCGGCGGAGCCGCTGAGCCGAGTGGCGCCTCGGTGCCGAGCTCGCCGGTGGCCGCCGCGTCGGTGACCGCGGGCTCGTCCGGCGCCACGTCGGTGGGAGTCGATGCAGACGTCGAGGGGGCCAGGGTGGGGTCCACGGCGGCCTGGGCCTCGGCCACCTCGGGCAGCGGGTCGGGGCGCAGGCCCGCCTCGAGCGCCTCGACCACCCTGGCGTCGGGCACGAACTCGCCGAGGGCGGGCAGGTCGTCGAGGGAGTAGAGGCCCATCTTCTCGAGGAACGCCTCGGTGGTCCCGAACAGCACGGCCTGGCCGGGGCCCGCGTCGCGGGCGATCTCGTCGATGTAGCCGCGCTGTTGCAGCGTGCGCATGACCCCGTCCACGTCGACGCCACGGATGGCCGACACCTGAGCGCGCGAGATGGGCTGCTTGTAGGCGACGATGGCGAGGGTCTCCAGCGCCGCCGCCGACAGCCGGGACGACTGGCCCTCGAGCACGAAGCGCTCGACGTAGGGCGCGAGGTCGGGATGGCTCTGGTAGCGGTAGCCCCCGGCCACCTTCACGAGGGCGAAACCCCGCTCCTCGGCCTCGTAGACCTCGGCCAGCTCGGCGCACAGCTCGTCCACCCGGTCGGGTGAGACCTCGAGGAGCTGCGCCAGCAGGTGGGGCTCGACGGGACGGTCGGCCACCATGAGGATGGCCTCGATGGCCCGGACCGCTTCGGTGGCCACGGTCAGCCCTCGTAGGAGTCGATGGCGGCGAGGCGGGCGGTGACGCCGCCGGGCTCGTCCTCGCCGGTGATGCCGATCCACGCGATGTGGAGCTCGCCGAAGTTGCCGGCCTGCTCGAGGTCGACCCAGCCCTGCTTGAACATCTCGAGGAGGGCCAGGAAGCGCACGATCACCTCGACGCGGTCCACGAAGGACTGGGTGAGGGTGCGGAAGGTGATGCGCCCCATCGACGGCAGCTCGTCCATCAGCTCCTCGACCGCCTCGGCCACGCTCATGCGGATGGGGGCCACGTGCTCGAGGTCGATGCGGGGCTGCGGCTTGGGCGTCAGGGCCGACAGGCAGGCGTCGCGGAGCTTCTCGGGGGTCACGCCGGCCAGCAGGTCCGGCGCCACCGACAAGAAGCGCTCCTCCAGGCCGGCCGTGCGGGGCCACGAGCGCCCGGCCTCGGAGGCGAAGCGGGCCAGGACCACCGAGGCGTCCTTGAAGGTCTTGCACTCGAGCAGGCGGGCGAGGAGCAGGTCGCGCTCCTCCCAGAGGGCCAGCTCGTCGTCGAGGTCGAGCTCGTCGTCGCCCGGCAGCAGGCGCCGGGACTTCAGCTCGACGAGGGTGGCGGCGATCAGGAGGAACTCGGTGGCCACGTCCAGGTCGAGGGTCTCCATGCGCTCGAGCTCGGCGATGTAGGCGTCCACGATCTCGGTGAGGGTGATCTCGTAGAGGTCGACCTGGTCGCGCAGGATCAGGTGCAACAGCAGGTCGAAGGGGCCCTCGTACACGGGGGTGTGGACCTCGTAGGCCCCGGTGCGGTCGGCGGTGGTGGCGTCGGGTGGCGCGCCGGTGGTGGTGGAGGTCACGGTGCTCCGACTCTAGAGGTCGCGGCGGGGGCGTCCGTGCATCTCGCAAAGGGCGCCGGACGGGCGGCGGCGGGTGCGTATCCTCGCTCCCCATGGCCCGCGTCTTCTCCGGCATCCAACCCACGGGTGACGTCCACCTCGGCAACCTCCTGGGGGCGTTGGTGCAGTGGGTGCGGGCCCAGGACGAGGACGACTGCGTGTTCTGCGTCGTCGACCTTCACGCCATCACGCTCCCCCACGACGCCGCCGAGCTGCGCACCGCCACCCTGGCCCTGGCCCGCCTCCTCGTGGCCGTCGGCCTCGACCCCGACCGGTGCACGCTGTTCGTGCAGAGCCACGTCCACGAGCACGCCGAGGGCGCCTGGCTGATGGAGTGCACCGCCTCGTTCGGCGAGATGCGGCGCATGGTCCAGTTCAAGGACAAGTCCGAGAAGGCGGACTTCACCTCGACCGCGCTGCTCACCTATCCGGCGCTCCAGGCCGCCGACATCCTGCTCTACGACACCGATCGCGTCCCCGTGGGCGAGGACCAGCGCCAGCACATCGAGCTGGCCCGCGACATCGCCTTGCGCTTCAACCACCACTACGGCGAGACCTTCGTGGTGCCCGAAGCCGTGGTGCCGCCCGCCGGCGCCCGGGTCATGGACCTCCAGGAGCCCACCAACAAGATGTCGAAGTCGGCCGACAGCTCGGCCGGCACCATCTACGTCCTCGACGACCCCGCCGCCATCACCAAGAAGATCAAGCGCGCGGTCACCGACACCGACAACGAGGTCCGCTACGACGTGGCCGCCAAGCCCGGCGTGTCCAACCTGCTCTCGATCCTGGGCGCGGCCACCGGTCGCACCGCCGCCGAGGTGGCCGAGGGCTACGAACAATACGGGCCCCTCAAGGCCGACTGCGCCGAGGCCGTGGTCGAGCTGCTGCGCCCCATCCAGGAGCGCTACCGCGAGCTCGAGGCCGATCCCGATGCCATGGTCGAGATCCTGGCCAAGGGCGCCGGAAAGGCCCAGGCGGTGTCCTCGGTCGTGCTCGACCGCGCCAAGCGCAACATCGGCCTGCTCCCCCGCTGACGCAGCGCGACTCGAACGCGACCCTGAACCTAGTCAGACGCCATGGCCCTGTCCTGGGTGAAGAAGATCGTGACGACCCGATCCACCATCGCGACGTCGAGCACCGGACCGACCCCCTCGTACTCGCTGATCGAGACCACGAGCTCGCAGACCGCTGCCGGCAGGTACGGACGGACGTCACCGTCACCATGCTGGCGACTGGCCTGGCGAAGGCGCTCGGAGGCGCCCGGCGCCAGCATCACCCCGGTGTGCGCGGCGACCTTCACCAGCACCTCGTCGAACTGCGCATCGTCCATGGCGGGGATGAGGATCTTCGAGCGGATGCGCCGGAAGAACGCCTCGTCGGCCAGGTGGGCCGGCTCCATGTTCGTCGAGAACACGATCTTGGTCAGGCAGGGGATCTCGAACTTCACGCCGTAGTCCAGCGTGAGGTAGTCGATGCCCCGGTCGAGGGGCACGATCCATCGGTTCAGGAGCTGCTCGGGCGACACGGACTGTCGTCCGAAGTCGTCGATCACCAGGATCCCGTTGTTGGCCTGCATCTGCAGGGGCGCGAGGTAGATGCCGGCGTTCGACTGGAAGGTCAGGTCCAGCTGCGACGCGGTCAGCTCACCGCCGACGATGACGCTGGGACGCTCGCACAGGATCCAGCGCCGGTCGATCCGATCGGGCTGCACCGTCGGCTTGTGCAGGACCGGGTCGAACACGGTGATGATCTGGCCGTCCACCTCGACCGCCTGGGGGATGAGCACCTGGTCCCCGTGCACCCGGATCAGCCGCTCGGCGATGGAGGACTTGCCCGTCCCGGGCGGTCCGTAGAGGAACATCGCACCCTTCGACCGGATGGCCGGTCCCAGCTCGTCGAGCAGGGCGTCGTTGATGACGAGGTCGGTGAACGACGCCCGGATCGTGTCGTGATGGACGTTGGGCCGCCCCTGTTGCGCCCGCACCACGCAGTCGTAGTCGGACAGGCTGACGGGGACGGCGCCGGTGTATCGGCACAGCGACACGCGGGCCATGGCTTGCTCGCGGCCGAGGTCGGTCAGCACCACCTGCATGTTCCGGCCGTCGAGACGCAGCACCTCGATGAGGCGCTGATTGCGCAGCTCCGCGAGCGCCTGTTCCATCACGTAGGGCGTGACGGCGACGTCGAGGGCCAACTGCGTCGTCGATGACTGCCCGTCGCGGAGCATCCTGCGCAGGACGATGTCGAGGATCAGGGTCTCGGGGACCCCGAGGTGTGCGATGTCACCCGGTGGGGCAATGTCGACCATGGAGTGATGTCGACATCGAGACGACCCTCACACAGAGGCGTACGGCCTGTATCTCCCCGGTTGCACGACAACTCCCGCGCCGAGTGCGGCGCACCGTCCGGTGCGACGCCCTCGTGCGACGCCCTCCCTGGACCCCTGCGGGCCAGGTCAGGCTCCTACGGGGTGGCGGCAGTCGTCGAGGTCGTGGGAGCGGCCGTCGTCGAGGTGGGGGCGGCCGTCGTCGAGGTGGGGGCCGCGGAGGTCGCCGGCGTGGAGCAGACCGTCTCGCCTGCGGCGACGGCCTCGGTCAGCGCCGATTCGGTGACGGGGCCGAGCAGGCCGTCGACGGTGAGGCCCTTCGCGGTCTGGAACTCCTTGATGGCGGCCTCGGTCTGCGGGCCGAGCTCGCCGTCCACCGGTCCGGCCCAACAGCCGACGTCGTCCAGGTCCTGCTGCCACTGCTCGAGCTCGGCGGGGGTCGCCTCGGTGTGGGAGATGCCAGCGGCGGTGGTGGTGGTCGTGGTGTCGTCGCCATCGCTGCCGCAGGCACCGAGGAGGGCGACCAGGCCGACGAACGCGACGAGGGCGACGAGCGGCCGGCGGGCGGCCGTGGGACGGGAGGGGCGGGCGATGTCCATGGGCACGTCTTACCAGGCCCGGAACGGGCGCGCGGCGTTGGCGTGCGCGCCGCCGTCGCTCAGGGTCCGCCCCCGAGGTGCTTCTCGAACCAGTGGTGGGCGTACTGCTCGTCGTTGAAGGCTTCGACCTCCTCGTAGCCCGTCGAGCGGTACAGCGCGATCGCCTCGGTGAGGGTCTGGTTGGTGTCCAGGCGCACCCTCCAGTAGCCGTGGGCGACGGCGTGCTCCTCCAGGGCGGCGACGAGGCGCCGACCCACGCCGAAGCCGCGGGCGGTTGGGTCGACCCACAGGCGCTTCAGCTCCGCGGCGGTGCCGCCGGCCAGCTTCAGACCGCCACAGCCGACCGCGTCGCCCTGGTAGGTCGCGACCAGGAAGAGGCCCCGGGGCGGGCGCATCTCGTCCGGGTCGAGGGGCAGGGCCTCGTCCACGGTGAAGCCCGTGGCGAAGCGCTCGTCCAGCTCCCGGTAGTAGGCGGTGAGGCAGTGCGTGGCCGGCCCGCTCTCCGGGTCGACCACCTCGACCTCCAGCGTCGGCTGCGGGTGCGAACGGGCGGCCCGCCGCAGACCGGAGGCGTTGAGGCGCCGCACCAGGATCCGGGCATCGACGGCCTCGGCACCCAGTTCGATGGCCCGCTCACGGGCGTCCGCGGGGACGTCGTAGTGGTCGCCCTGGAAGGCCCGACGAGGGATGCCGAGGCGCTCGGCGAAGGCGTGGAGCTCGTCGTAGCTCTCGTCGCTGACCAGGTGTGCCCACCGGCGGCCCCGCCAGGGCCAGACGGCCTGGTCGACGAGGATGGTCACCCGCCGACGCCGTTCACTCGTCGGCGGCGGCGAGCACCTCGCCGAGCTCGCGTGGGATGGTCCACGCCTCGGGCGGATCGTGGTGCTCGAGGGCCCAGGCCACCGTCAGCGGGTCGCTGCCCGCCAGCGCGAGGGCCTCCGACCCCAGGCGCGTGTACTCGGCGTACAGGCCGAGGCGGCGCCACAGACCCCGGGTCTGGGTCCAGGAGGCGACCGTCTTCTTGCCCGCCAGCCAGATGGTCACGGTGGCGATGACCCGCCCGTAGGTGCGCAGGTGGGCGTCCACCTTGCCGACGTCGTGCAGCAGCGCTGCGGCCATCACCGGCCGGGGGGCGTCGGCGCCCAGCGCCTCCTCGACCCGGCGGGCCACGCGGAGGGCGTGGCGCTTGTCGGGGTTGGACATGGGCCGCCAGAGATCGACCTCGGCGGGGAGCAGGTGGCCCTCGGCCCAGGTCAGGTCCTCACGCGGCGGCGGCCCCGGCCGCAGCGACCCGAAGAACCGCTTGACGTTGTGCCAGAGGTCCATCAGACCCGAGGAGCCGTGACGACCACGGTGACGCAGCGGAGCGGAGCGAGGCTGCTCGTCGGACGAACCGGATGCCCAAGGCGCTCCGAGGGACGAGGAGCCGTGACGACCACGGTGACGCGGCGGAGCGGAGCGAGGCTGCTCGTCGGACGAACCGGATGCCGAAGGCGCTCCGAGGGACGAGGAGCCAACGTTACGCGTGGTCGATGCAGAACCGGGTGTGGGGCATGGCCTCGAGACGGGCGTCGCCGATGGGCTTGCCGCACTCCTCGCACGTGCCATAGGTGCCGTCGTCGAGCTTGCCGAGGGCGAGCTCGACGTCGGCGAGCTGGCCGATCAGGGGGCCGGCCAGGGACTGCGCCTCGCCCATCTCGGCGGCCACCTGGCCGGAGTCGGCGAAGTTCTCGTCGTACGACAAGCTCGTGTCGGTGCCGGGGACCAGCTCGCCCAGCTGGCCGCGCAGGTGCTCACGCTCGCGCTCGAGCTCGGCGCGGATCTCTGGGAGCACGGACTCGTCGACCACGGCCAAAGGCTACCGAACCTCGGCGCCGGTGGTGCGGGGGTTCCCCACGCGCGCCCGGGGGTGGGCCGCGTCGTACACCTGCCAGAGCCGCTCGGTGGACACCTGGGTGTACACCTGGGTCGTGCTGATGGAGGCGTGGCCGAGGAGTTCCTGGACGGCCCGGATGTCGGCCCCGTGGTCCACCATGTGGGTGGCGCACGAGTGGCGCAGCACGTGCGGGGAGAGGTCGGGAAGCCCGACCAGCGCACCGTGGGCCTTCACGACGTTCCACGCGGATTGGCGGCTCAGCCGCCCGCCCCGACGGTTGAGCAACAGGGCCTCCTCGTCCGAGCGCCGGGCCCACTTCTCCGGCACGAAGAGCGCCCGACCGCCCGGCGCCAACCAGGCCGAGAGAGCGGCGGACGCCGGTCGACCGAGGGGGACGATGCGCTCCTTCGCACCCTTGCCGAAGGCCCGCAGCAACGACGACTCGAGGTCGAGATCACCGAGTGAGAGCCCCACCAGCTCGGAGATGCGCAGGCCGGTGCCGTAGAGCACCTCGAGGATCACGCGGTCCCGTCGCTCGGCCGGGCCGTCGCCCTCGACGGTGGCGAGCAGTGCGTTCACCTGCTCCTCGCTCAGTGGCTTGGGAAGGCCGGCGGGGACCGACGGCGGGTCGACGTCGGCGGCGGGGTCCGTGGCCGCGAGTCCTTCGGCGGCCAGGAAGCGGTGCAGCGTGCGCACCGCCACCAGCGCCCGGGCCACCGACGCGTCGGCACGGTCGCTCCCACGGAGCTCGGCGACGTAGTCCTGCACCACCTCGGTGGTCACCTCGTCGAGGTGGCCTACCCCCTGGGCGTGGAGCCACCCCCAGTAGGCGCGGAGGTCCCGACGGTACGCCGCCAGCGTGTTGGTCGACCGCCCCCGCTCGACCGCGAGCCAGGTGAGGAACTCCTCGACCTCGAGGGGCGGCGGGGGGACGGGCGCCGGGGCGTCCGACTCCATGACGCGAACGGTACCGGCGCCACCTCTACCATCCGGGTGATGCCGCTCCGCCGACTGCTCCCCGCTGTTCTCCTCCTCACCGCGCTCGCCCTCGCGGGGTGCTCCAGCGACGGGGGCGACGACACCGCCGACATCTCGACCGCCGGCCCGAGCACCACGGCCGCGCCGGCGCCCAGCACCACCACCCCCACCACGGCGACCACCCCGCAGTCGGTCGCGCCCGGCCAGGCGCCCACGACGGCCACCGATGCGACCGCCCAGCAGGCCGGCCAGCGCCTCATCGACGCCTGGGTGGCCGGCGACATCGGCCTCGCCGTGGCCGTCGCCGGCAGCGACGTGGCCAATGCCCTGTTCGCCTACCCCACCCCGCAGGACGTGCAGTCGCTGCCCTGCCGGGGGTCCGAGACCGTGTCCGCCGCGATCGAGTGCGACTACAGCGACACCGCCGGCACGGTCACACTGCTCATCACCGGCAACGCCAGCAACGGCTACCGGGTGACCAACGTGGGCTTCATCCCCGCCGAGAACGCCACCACCGACACCACCGCCCCGGCCTGATCCACCCGGGCCGGGGATCGGCCCCGGCGACCACGCGCCTGAGGTCGGTCCTGCCCGTGTCGCCTCAGCCGGCGGTCAGGGCGGCGCGCGCCAGGGTGAGGCCGATCACCGTCTTGGCGTCGAGCAGACGGCCGTCGGCGATCATGGCGGGCACGTCGGCGAGGGCCACCCGCTCGATGGTCATGTGGGCCTCCTCGACGCCCTGGGTGTCGCGCGGCACCTCGCTCAGGTCGAGGCCCAGGAACACGTGGGACAGCTCGTCGCAGAAGCCCACCGAGTTGTAGAAGCTGGCCAACGGCTCGAGCCGGCCGGCCACCAGGCCGACCTCCTCGGCCAGCTCGCGATGGGCCGTGGCTTCGGGAGGCTCCCCCGGGACGTCGCGCTTTCCCGCGGGGATCTCCAGGAGGTGCTCGCCTACGGCGGCCCGGTACTGGCGCACGAGCACGGCATGGCCGTCGTCGGTGACCGGGACCACCGAGACCGCTCCCGGGTGGTGGACCAGGTCGCGGTCGAAGGTGGTGCCGTCGGGCGCGGCGAAGGTGCCCACTGCCACCGAGATGACGCTGCCGCGGTAGACCTCGCGCTCGGCGACCTTGGTGAACGGGGCCTCGTCGGACGGGGTCACGGGCGCCTCGCTCGCGTCAAGAGGCAGCCTGGACCTGCGGGCTCCGCTCGGGCTCGAGGTCGAAGAGATGTGGCTTGCGCCCCTCGGCGCGCGCCACGGCCGCGCCCACGAACTCGCGGAACAGCGGTGCCGGGCGCTCGGGTCGGCTCTTGAACTCGGGGTGGGCCTGGGTGCCGATCCAGAACGGGTGCTCGGGCACCTCGATGAACTCGACCAGGCGGCCGTCGGGGGACGAGCCCGAGCACACGAACCCGCTGCCCTCGAAGCGGCTGCGGTAGCGCGGGTTGAACTCGTACCGGTGGCGGTGGCGCTCGGACACGACGTTCTTCCCGTACGCCGCCGCCACCCGGGAGCCGGGGACCAGCTCGGCGATGTACGCGCCGAGGCGCATGGTGCCGCCCTTCTCGGTGACGTCGCGCTGGCTCTCCATGAGATCGATCACCCGGTGGGGCGAGCCCGCGTCGAACTCGCTCGAGTTGGCGTGATCGAGGCCCAGCACGTTGCGGGCGTACTCGATGGTCATCACCTGCATGCCCAGGCAGAGGCCGAGGCACGGGATGTCGTTCTCCCGGGCGTAGCCGGCGGCGGCGATCTTGCCCTCGATGCCTCGCTCACCGAACCCGCCGGGGATCACGATGCCGTCGAGCTCACGAAGACGGCCGTCGGCGAGGAGGCCTTCGACGTCCTCGGCCTGGATCCAGTCGAGCTCGATGTCGGTGCCGTGGTGGAAGCCGCCGTGATGGAGGGCCTCGACCACCGAGAGGTAGGCGTCGGGGAGGCTGACGTACTTGCCCACGATGCCGATGCGCACCGAGCGCTCGATGGCGGCGATGCGGTGCACCAGGCCGGTCCACTCGCTGAGGTCGGGCTCGGCCGCGTCGAAGCGCAGGAGATCGCAGACCACCCGGTCGAGGCCCTCCTCGTGGAGCACGAGCGGGATCTCGTAGAGGCTCTGGGCGTCGGCGGCGTTGACCACGGCTTCGACGGGTACGTCGCAGAGGTTGGAGATCTTGCGCTTGAGGTCGTCGCTGATGGCGGCCTCGCTGCGACACACGATGGCGTCGGGCTGGATGCCCCGGCTGCGCAGCTCGGTGACGGAGTGCTGGGTGGGCTTGGTCTTCTGCTCGCCCGAGGGGCCGATGAACGGCACCAGCGTGACGTGGAGGTAGCAGACGTTGTCGCGTCCGATGTCGAGACGGAACTGGCGGATCGCTTCGAGGAACGGGAGGATCTCGATGTCGCCGACGGTGCCGCCGACCTCGGTGATGACCACGTCGACGTCGTCGGTGGCGAGGCGGCTGATGCGGCCCTTGATCTCGTTGGTGATGTGGGGGATGACCTGGACGGTCTTGCCGAGGTAGTCCCCGCGGCGCTCGGCGGCGAGCACGGCCGAGTAGATGGAGCCGGTGGTGGCGTTGGAGTCCCGGGTGAGGGGTTCGTCGATGAAACGCTCGTAGTGGCCGAGGTCGAGGTCGGTCTCGCCGCCGTCGTCGGTGACGAAGACCTCGCCGTGCTCGAAGGGGTTCATCGTGCCGGGGTCGACGTTGATGTAGGGGTCGAGCTTCTGCATGGTGACGCGCAGGCCCCTCGCCTTGAGCAGGCGGCCGAGCGACGACGCCGTCAGCCCCTTGCCCAGTGAGCTCGCCACACCACCGGTCACGAACACGTGCTTGGTCACTCGCTGCCTCCCGACTCGCTCACCGAAAAGGGTCTCCAACACCCGGACTGGTCTCGCCGGGAGCGGCGGCACCGTCTTCTGGTGGGTCGGGCACTGCCGACTCGGAGAGGCCTTGGCGAAGCTACCATGACCGGGCCGCCGACCGGTGAACCCCGCCGACATTTCCCGTGACACCAGGCCGCGCCGCTCCCCCGACTCCGCCGTGACCACCGCCGCCCCGACCTCCAGCGTCCGCCTGCCCGCCGAGGGGCGCCGCCAGCACCGCCGGGACATCGCCGTGCTCGCGGCGATCGCCGTGGTGCTGCGCCTGCCGTCGTTCTTCGCCACCCGCCACCTCACCTTCGATGACGGCGTCTTCGGGGCCTCGGTCGTGGCGATGCGCAACGGGGGGATCCCGTTCCGTGACGTGTTCTCGAGCCAGGGGCCCCTCTTCCTGCCTCTGCTGTGGATCGGCGACCTCGTCGGCCTGCACACCCTCAACGGGCCCCGCCTCACGATGCTGGCCTCCGGTGTGGTGCTCGTGGCGGTCGTCTACCTCGCCGCGCGTGAGGTGTCCGACCGGCTGGGCGCCCTGGTGGCCGGCGGCCTCGTCGCGGTGACCGGCAGTAGCCTCGCCGTGACGGGCTCGCTCGCCGCCGACGGCCCGGCCATGGCCTTCGCCGCCTCGGCGGTGCTCGTGGCCCTGCGCTACCGGCGCGACCCCACCTCCGCCCGTGCCGTGCTCATGGGCGTGCTCCTCGGCGCCGGCCTGTGCGTCAAGGCCCTCGTGTTGCCGGCGGCGGTGCCGATCGGGCTCATCCTGCTGTTCGGGAAGCGCCCCTGGCACTGGGTCGTCGCCGTGGGGAGCGCCGTGGCCGTCGGGCTCGTCTCGTCGCTCACCTGGGGCTTCGCCGACGTCTGGGACCAGTCGGTCACGTACCACCTCGACTCCCCCGGCGGCTCCGACCCGGTGGCCAACCTGACGAAGCTGCTCGACACCCTCGTCACGCGGGACCCGCTGCTGCTGGCCCTCGGCGCGGTCACCGTGGTGGCGGTGCTGGTGCGCCGGCGCCGGGGCGAGCCGGTCGCCGTCGCTCCCGAGGGCGAGCACCCCCCTGCCGCGGGCGAGCGGCGTCTTCCCCTGCCCGGCCTCCTCCTGGGCCTCTGGGCGGCGGCCATGTTCGCCATGCTCGTGGCCGAGCACCCCATGTGGCGCCCCCACGTGTCCGAGCTGGCGCCCCCACTCGCGCTGTTGATCGCCCGCTACCGGCCGGCCGGCAAGCCCCTCTGGATCACCACCGCGATCGTGGTCCCGCTGTCGCTCGTGTTCGCGTGGGGTGCCATCACCCCGCTCTGGTACACCGGCGACGAGGCCGACGTGGTCGCCGAGCTGCGGGCGCTGCCCGATGGGGCCCTGGCCATCAGCGACGAGCCCGGCCAGGTCTGGCGCTCGGGCCACCTCACCCCCGACTGGCTGGTCGACACCTCCGTGCTGCGCACCGACTCCGACCGGCCCTCGCTCTGGATCACCACCGACACGGTGATGGACGACGCCGAGCGCCCCGAGGTCTGCGCCGTCGTGCTCTGGACGCCCCGATTCCGCGAGGACCTCGAGGGCCTCGACGAGCGCCTCGTCGAGGCCGGCTACCGCCTCGAGGACACCTACGCCCTGAACCGCCGCCTCTACCTCAAGGACGACTGCCGGCCCTAGCCGGCCTCGTCCGGCGCGTCAGTCGGACTCGGCGGCGGCCTTCAGCGCGGCGAGGGTCTGGGCCATGCCCTCGCGGTTGTGGGCATCGCGGTCGGCGACGCCGGTGGCGAGTCGGCCGAGCACGGTGATCAGGGCGCCGCGCTCGTCGGTCCAGGACTCGGTGACCGTGCAGGTGCCGGCCGCCTCGTCGCCGGCGAGGGTGTACCGCCACAGCGACACCTTCATCCCTGCCGCGCTGGTACGGAACGCGAAGGCGGTGCCGGGCTCGGCCTGGACCACCTCGTTCACCGACGACCAGCGCCGGCTCCCGCGCTGGTTCTTGCCCTTGAACCGGGCCCCCACAGCCGGCACGGTCGCTCCCCCCATCCACGTGCAGGCCACGTTCTCAGGGCTCCACTCGTGCATCCGGGTCACGTCGCTCACCATGGCGTAGAGGGTCGACGGCGCCGCCGCCACCTCCACGCTCACCTCCACGGGTTCCGCCATGTCCCCATGCTGGCAGGTCGACCGGCGGAGCGCGCTAGGTGAGGACGACCTCGGCCCCGAGGGGTTCGTCCGTGTCGACCGGCGGCGGCTCTGCGAGCGGGTCGGGCAGGTCGTCGGTGACCAGCAACAGGTAGACGAGCGACGCGTTCAGCACGCCCAGCATCACGCCCGGGATGGCGATGCCCGAGTCGTTGAGGGCGAAGCCCAGGACCGCCACCACGGTGAAGCCGTAGAGGCTGGCCCGCTCCTGTGGGATGAGCTCCTGGATGCGGTGCAGGCGCCCCGGGGCCCGCCAGATCAGGTACAGGACGAAGGCGAACACCACCGGAACCATGAGGATCCACTCCGAGCTGGTCAGCACGGAGAGGTTGGCGTCGAGCTTGCGGAAGATCACGGTGACGAACGCCCCGAACCCCTCGTCGCCGATGCGCTCGAAGAGGCGCCCGAGGTGGGTGCGCTGCTCCTCGGGCCGGGCCAGGTCGAGGAAGCCCATGGCCACCATGGCCAGCACACCTCCGACCACCCACACCGCGATGGTGCGCCAGCGGATCTTCCAGCCCAGCAGAGCCACGGCGGTGATGCCGGCACCGGGCACGAACGAGAGCACGCCTCCCACGTCCGAGCCCCAGAACGGCGATCCGTCGGCCACGACCGCAACCGCCAGGATGGCCACGCCCAGCCAGGCGCCCCGGCGGCCGCCGACCCGCCAGGCGACGAGGCCCGCCAGGATCAGGCTGGCCGCGGCCAGCTGGGCGAAGGCCAGGTTGCCGAGGCCGGCGAAGCGGCCGGCGATGGTGGGCGTGTACCCGAACGTGGTGTTGAGCTGGAGCGGAGCCCCGATGAACAGGTCGATGACCAGCAGGCCCACGATGAGGCTGAGCACCCCGATCAGCGGGTCGACCACGCTGCCCAGCCGGCGCAGCTGGTCGCACACGAGCCCGATGAGGACCGACCCCGTCACGAGGAAGAGCCAGTACGGGATCGATCCCAGGCGCTCAAACGGCAACAGCCCGGCGAGGTACGTGGCCGGGAGAAGGGCGAGCACGCTGAGCGACGCCACCTCGATGACCCGCCGGAGTCGGGGGCGGTGTCGGCGCAGGGCGATCACCGCCAGCACCCACAGCGCCAGCTGCGCGACGACGAACAGGGTGGAGACGGGGCCGACGAGGTCGTCGCGGAACAGGGCGCCGTCGTTGGCGGCGATGAGCCACTCTCGGCGCTCCTCTGCGGTGCCACCGGTCGCCGCCCGCTCCCAGGGGCGGCCCTCCATCTGGTCGGGCGCCTCGATGCCGAGCAGGTCGAGCACGGTGGGCGCGGTGTCGGCCAGCGTGACGAAACCGACCCGGCGGGTGACCGCCGACTTCAACAGACCGGGCTCGATCTCCGGCGCCCGGAGGCCGGCCACGGTGAGATGGACCCCCGTCGATGCGTGGTACGGCCCCACCACCATGACGGCGTCATGCTCCGGATCGACGTGGGTGAGCAGGCGGGCCACGAGGTCGTCGGTCCACTCGATGGCGTCGGCACGCATGCGCGCCCGCTGGCCCTTCGTGACCCTCGAGCGGTAGGCGTCGGCCCGCACCAGGTCGGACGCCTCGACCAGCACCACGGCGTCCTCGCGCCACTCCTCCCGGAACACCGTGTCGACCGCGTCGAGGTCGAGGCGGCGCCCGAAGGGCGCACCGGGATCCTCCTGGAGCAGGCCCATCCCGACCGAGCCCCCCGGCACGAGCCCGTCGGTGTCCATGAGCCCCCCGCCGACGGCACGGCCGAACTCGACGTCGAGCTCCTGCTCGGATCCGTCGGCGTTGCCGATGACCGCCCGGTGGACGCCTTCGTCCGAGAGCGTCTGGCCGAGCGCACCGATCAGCGCGTCGTAGGGCAGGCGCTCGTTCTCGGCCACGATCTGCGGCAGTCCGAGGTTCACGACCCCCTCGCTGACCACCTGGCCGGTACGCCGACCGAAGACCTCCTCCGCGGGGTAGCCGCTGAACACCTCGCCGACGTCGAACGCGAGGCCGTCGGCGCCACGGGCACCGCGGGCCCGTGCACCGGCATCGAGGGTGGCGTACCCGTCGCCCGGGGTGGTGCGGCGCACCACGGCCCGCGTCGAGAGGTCGGCGATGGCCGATTCGTCGAGCAGCGCGTTGAGGTTCGGGGCGTCCTCGGTGTCCAGCTCCTCCCACGAGAGGGTCGGCACCGAGACGATGAGCACGCGGTCGACGCTGCGCTCGTCGGCCCGGGGAACAGCGCCTGCGGCGCCGCTGGTCGCGCCGAGGAGCGCTGTGAGCGCGACGAGCAGGGCGAGCAGCGCGAAGAGCGGGCGCCGACCACGCAAGACCGGGCTCATGCTGCCGCCGCCGGGTCGCCGCGGTGGATGGTCAGCTTCTCGGGGGCCAGGTGGAACAGCCGCACCGCACCCCACCACAGGCCCAGGCCGACCCCGCCCACGAGCGCGAGCGCGAGGACGTCGCCGAGGCGACTCGAGGGGTCGAGGGCGGTCATGGCGAACCAGGCTGCCGTGGCGAGGGCCACCGACACCAGCAGAGCGAGGGGGAAGGCCCGCGGGAACAGCGGCTCGCGCACCCGCCGACGCAGCCCGACGCCCAGCACGGCGGCCCCCAGGAGGAAGGCCACGGTGTGGCCGATGCCGAGGAGATAGATGGTGGTGGTGCCTTCGGTGACGGCCGAGGCCACCACCATGAACACCACCCCGACCACCGCGCTGGCGAGGGCCACGATGGCCGGCGTACGGCTGTCGCCGAGCGCGTAGTACGCCGCCGCGAGCAGGCGGAAGGCGCCGTAGAAGATGAGCCCGAGGGCCAGCGCCGCAGTGGCGGCGGCCATGAGCTCGATGCCGCGGCCGGTGTCGGCCTCGCCGAAGGCGATCACCGCCATCATCGGGACGGAGAGGGCGTACACGGCCGCCGACACGGGCAGCACGGTGACCGAGAGGGCATCGAGGCCCCAGCGCACGGCATTGGCGTAGGCCGGCAGATCGCCGTTGGCGACGTCGGTCGCCATCTCGGGTGTGACCGCGGTGTGGATGGGTTGCGCGAGGACACCGTAGGGGGCGAGGAACACGTAGAACGCCACGCGGTAGGCCACCACACCACCCTCGACCGCACCGCCGAGGATGATGGCGGCGCCGAGCAGGAGCGCGGCGCCGGTGTGTTGCAACACGGCCCATCCCGAGAGGCGCAGCAGGCGTCGCACCGCGGGGTCCCTGGGTGCGAAGCGCGGGCGCAGGCGAAAGCCGCGTCGGTGCAGGTCGTAGACGGGGATGGCCACGAAGGCGAGCACCCCGAGCGTCCCGCCGAGGCCCAGCACCACGACCTCCGCGGTGGTGAGCTCGAGACCCGGGTCCGGGCCGGCCAGGAGGTAGAAGAGCAGCATCGACGCCACGATCACGATGGTGTTGCCGATGGGAGCCGCAGCAGGCAGGGCGAACACCCGCTTGGCGTTGAGCAGGGCGATCGACAGAAAGCCGTAGGCGTAGAGGACGAGCTGGGGCAGGAAGAAGCGCAGCAGGACCGTCGCGAGCTCCTGTTGCTGCTCGGCCACCACCGGATCGGTCACCGCGCTGGTCAGGAGCTCGGCCAGCCAGGGGGCGAAGATCATGCCCAGGACGGTGAGGGCGCCCAGCAGCACGAGGAAGACGCCGAGCACGCCCCCGGCCTGGCGCTCGGCCTCGGCCTCGTCGTCGCGGTCGAACAGCTCCACGAAACTGGGGACGAGCACCGCGGACAGGGCACCCGCGGCGAGGAGCTCGAAGACCACCGTGGGCAACGTGTTGGAGGCCTCGAAGGTGTTGCCGAGAAAGCTCGTGCCGAGCACCGCGGCCACGACGATGACCCGCGCCCCTCCCAGGGCGCGCGAGACGGCCGCGGCCGCGCCCATGCCCGCGGCGGCCCTTCCCACGGAGCGGGTGGCTGGGGCCGGGGCCGTGCCCTCGGCCGCGTCCGCCGGCGGCTGGGAAGGACCCGTCAGGGGGTCTCGGGCCATTCGGGCATCGGCCCCTGTGCGCCGGCCCCGTAGCCGTAGTGGCCCACCACACCGCGGCTCAGGTCGGCCTCGGCGAGCACCGCGGCCAGGCGGCCGGACGGGCCACCGAGGTCGTCCACGGTGGAGATGGCGGCGGCCCGCTCGGCGTCGTCGCGCACGACGGCGACGATGTCGCCCTGCGCGGGGCCCCCGTCCTGCTGGCGGTACTCCTCGGCCACCACGCCCGGCTGGTCGAGGTTGACGAGCACGTCGGCCATCACCGCGAGGTGATCGGTGGACGGGAGCTCGGACTCGGTGCCCGACACGAGCAGCACCTGGAACTGCTCGTCGGCCAGGTCGGTGAGCTCGTTGGCGCCGTCGCCGAGCTGCGAGAAGCTGAGGAAACCGGCGTCGATCAGCGCGGTGGTGGCGCCCTCGGACGTGGCGCCTTCGGAGAGGTCCTGGAGCACCCGGCGCCACGCCTGGCGCTGCATGCGGGCCGCGTCGGACACCTCGACCCCGAGGGCCTCTGCCATGGCGGCCTGCTCGTCCTCTTCCTCGAGGGCGAAGGAGGGCTCGATCCATACCGTGCCGGGCACCGTGGCGCCGGCCTGCTGGAGGAGCTCGTCGGTGTCGTCGACGACACCCTCGCTGACGCCGCGGTCGGCCATCACCAGCACCGAGCGACCGTCGAGCCGGCTGTCCGCCGCCCAGGGGGAGGCGTCAGTGAGCGACTCGTCGAGCTGCTCGTTCTCGTCGGTCAGGCGGTCGTTGGCGGCCTTGCGCTCGTCGAGCGTCTTGGACACGTCCTCCACCTGGTTCTGGAGGCTCTCGACCACCGACGGTCCCACGAAGGTGGACCCGACCATGATGCCGAGGGCCAAGGCGAGGAAGACGGCCACGATGGTGACCAGGTGATAGCGAAAGGTGAGCACGTCAGAAGTTTCCGGTGAGGGTGACCCACATGTTGCGCAGCATGAGCCACACCGCATCGAGGATGGTCTGGAGGGAATCGGACAGGGACAGGAGCACGAGCACGACCGCGAGCACCGCCAGGATCAAGAGGCCGAGGTCGCGGCGGCGCAGGCGGCCTTCGTAGAGCTTCGAGACGCCCTTGGCGTCGACCAGGATGGGGCCGAGGCGCAACCGGGTGAGGAACGTCGAGGACATGCCGGCGCGCCCCTTGTCGAGGAACTCGACCATGGTGGCGTGGGTGCCCACCGCGACGATGAGGGAGGCGCCGGCCTCGTAGGCCAACAACATGGCGGCGTCCTCGCTGGTGCCCTCGACCCAGAACTCCTCGTAGTCCACACCGGCGGCGGCGAGCTCCTCGCGACCGGGCCCGCGCCCGTCGGGGTGCACGTGATGGACCAGGTCGGCGCCGCAGCGCAGCGCTCGGTCCGACACCGAGTCGTAGTCGCCGATGATGACGTCGGGCTTCAGCCGGTGCGAGAGCAGGGCGTCGGCCCCGCCGTCGACGCCGATCAGCACCGGCCGGTATTCGGAGATGTAGGGCCGCAACGCCCGCAGGTCCTCGCGGTAGTCGATGCCCCGGACGACGATGAGGGCGTGCCGACCCCGGAAGTCCGCCTTGAGGGGTGGGATCTCGAGCGGGGCGAAGGTGAGCTCGGCCTCGTTGCGGATGTACTCGAGGGTGTTGACCGCGAACTGCTCGAGCTCCTCACCGATCGAGCCGCGAGCGTGCTCCATGCGCGCCACCACGTCGTCGTGGGTGAGGACCTTGCCGGTGGCCACCACCTCCTCGCCGATGCGCACCTCGCCGCCGTCGATGGTGACCGTGTCGCCGTCCTTCAGACGCTCGAGCAGCGAGCGGTCGACCTCGTCGAGCAACGGGATGCCGGCGGCGACCACCCGGATCGGGCCGCCGTTCGGGTAGCGCCCCGAGATCGACGGCGACGCGTTGAGGACGGCACCGGCGCGCTTGTCGACGAGGCCGTCGCCGGCCACGCGATCGAGGTCGGCGTGGTCGATGATGGCGATCTCACCCGGTTCGAGGCGCTTGATCAGGTCCTTCGTGCGGCGGTCGACCCGCACGCGGGCGGTGATGGGCGCGTCGAGACCGGACACCTGAGTTCTCAGACGGCGCGCCATCTACGTCTCCAACATCGTGGGGGCAGCGACGGCCCGTCGTCGGGGGCCACGGCGCTGCCGCAACAGAACCGTCACATCGTACCGCTCGGGCGGCGCCCGACGCGATCGAGCGCCCGCAGGGGCGGGGTGGCGTCGATGACCCGGGAGAACGAAACCGCCTCGCTGGCGAGGTTCAGCGCGGCCACGACGACGAGCGCGACCGTGCGCACCTCCGGCGCGGTCGCCAGCACGAGGGCGAGGCCCATGGCGCCGCCGACCACGTTGGCGCCGACGTCGCCGAGCATCAGCTCCTCCCGCAGATCGGGGATCAGGAGCGCAGCCGACGCCCCCAGGACGAGGGCCACGGCCGCCAGCTGCGGGGGCGCCTGGGTGGCCGCCACCAGCACGGCGAACCCCAGCAGGGCGACCTTCAGAGTGCGTCCCGGCGCACGATCGAACAGATTTGCGAGGTTGGCGCACAGCGCCACCAGGGCGGCGTCGAGCAGGATGCGCCCGATCGACCCCGCTCGGGGCCCGGCCACCACCACCACACCGACAGCAGCGCCGCCGAAGAGCTTGAGCGAGCCGGTGGTGAGGCGCCCGCGCGCCAGCGAGGTGAGGTGACCCTTGAAGCCGCCGGACTGGCCCGCGCCGGCGAGGTCGTCGAGCAGGCCGAGGAACCCGAGGCCGAGCGCCAGCACGAGCACCTGCGCGCGCACCGGGGCCCACTCGGGGTCGAACGACCAGCCGGCGGCGTCGGCCAGCGCCACCACGCCCTGGGCGGCGATGGCGGCCAAGACGATCACCAGGCCCCCGGCCGTGGGCAGCGTGTGGTCGCGGTAATTCGTGCGCTCGAGCGCGGGGATGGCCAGAACGGGACGCGTGCTCCACCAACCGGCGAGGCCGAGGACGAGGCCGACGAGGAAGGCGGCGAGGACGGTCACGCGGTGGTCAACGCCCGCGCTCGCGGGCGGCGCTGGCCAACAGCTCGGCGGCGTGGCCGTGGGCCGCCTCGCTGTCGGGACTGCCCGACAGCATGCGCGAAAGCTCGACCACGCGTGCCGCCTCGTCGAGCACCGCCACCTGGGTGGTGGTCACGCTGCCGTCGTCGGCCTTGCTGACCGCGACCTGGGCATCGGCGAACGCGGCCACCTGGGGCAGGTGGGTCACGACCAAGACCTGGTGATCGGCCCCGAGCTCGGCCAGTGACCGACCCACGGCGAGCGCGGCGGCGCCGCCGATGCCCGCATCGACCTCGTCGAAGACGAGCACCGGTGGACCTGCGGTGAGCACGAGCCGGAGGGCCAGCATGGTGCGGGCCAGCTCGCCACCGGACGCGACCTTGGCCAACGGCAGCAGCGGGGCACCGGGATTGGCCGCCAACGTGAACGCCACGTCGTCACCCGGGTCGGCGTCGCCGACCGCCACCCCCAGGACCGCCTTCGGCATGGCGAGGGCGGCGAGGTGGGACTGCGTGGCCGCGGCCAGACCCGGGGCCGCCGCACGACGGGCCTGACCCACCCGGGAGGAGGCGGCGTCCACCGCGGCGACCGCCTCATTCCGCAGGCGGTCGAGCGCTCGGGCCCGTTCCTCGTAGCCCTCGAGGTCGGCGAGACGCTCGCTGAGCTCGGCGCCGTAGGCGATGACCTCGGCCAGCGACTCGCCGTACTTGCGGGTGAGCTCGTGCAGGAGGTGCCGGCGGGCCCGCACCTCGGCGAGCCGCTCGGGATCGTCGACGATGGACTCCCCCACGTCGCGCAGCTCCGACGCCAGGTCGCTCAGCTCGGCCTGGACCGCCAGCAGCCGCCCCTCGACGGCGGCGAAGGGCGCTCGCCCGGCGACCGCGGCGAGGGCGGCGGCGAGGCCGTCCTGACCGCCGCCTTCACCGGTGAGCTCCTCGACCGCCAGAGCCGCGGCCTCCCGGTGGGCGACGGCGTCGGCGAGCCGACCCTCCTCGGCCTCGAGACGGTCGTCCTCGCCGGCGTCGGTGAGGCCGGCAGCCGCCAGCTCGTCCACCTGGTAGCGCAGCAGGTCGATCTCACGGGCCCGGGCGCGCTCGTCGCCGCCGAGGGCCTGGAGGCTCCGTTCGATCTCCGCGAGGTGCTCCCGTGCCGCCTTGAGGGGCCCGAGATCGACGTCGCCGTAGCGGTCGAGGGCCCGCCGCTGCACCGAGGGGGCGAGGAGTGACTGGTGGGCGTGCTGGCCGTGCAGGTCGACGAGTCCGCCGCCGATCTCAGCCAGCGCGGCGACGGTGGCGAGGCGACCGTCGATGTAGGCCCGGCTGCGACCCTCTCGGGGGATGACCCGGGTGAGGACCACCTCGTCGTCACCGTGCAGGAAGCGGCCCTCGACCCGGGCCTCGTCGGCGCCGGGGCGGACCAGCTGCGGGTCGGCCCGTCCACCCATCAAGAGATCGATCGCGCCCACGATGAGCGTCTTGCCCGCGCCGGTCTCCCCGGTGACCGCGGTCATGCCGGGGCCGAGCACGATCGACAGCGACTCGATGACGCCGAGGTCCTCGACCGCGAGCTCGCTCAACATGACGGGGCCTCCCCCGCCAGCACCGCGGTCAACGGTCCTCCAGGCCGAACTTGGCCTTGAGGATGGCGTGGAAGTCACGCTCGCCGAAGGTGACCATGCGGGCCCGGTGCTCCGAGCCGGTGCAGACGACGGCGTCACCCGGCACGAGCTCGCCGAGGTTGCGCCCGTCGACCGACAACGTCGCGGTGCGGTGACCGCAGACGACGAGGCGGATCTCGTCGTCGGGGTTCAACACGAGGGTGCGATCGAACAGCATGTGGGGCGACACCGGCGTGAGCTGGAGCGACCGGTGGGTCGGGGCCACGATCGGCCCCCGCGCCGAGAATGCGTACGCCGTGGAGCCCGTCGGGGTGGCCACGATGAGCCCGTCGGTGGCGTAGGTGGTGAAGAACTCCCCGTTCACCCACACCTCGAGGCGCACGGTGTGGCCCGAGGGGGTCTTCTCGAGTACCGCCTCGTTGAGGGCCAGGTGGTGGGGGCCGCCGTGATCGGGCCATCCCGCCGCCTCGACCGAGACGTCGAGGAGCATGCGCTCCTGCACGTCGTGGTCGCCGGTCAGGATGCGCTCGAGGGCGGCGTCGAGGTGCTCCGGCTCGATCTCGGTGAGGTAACCGAGCTGGCCGATGTGCACCCCGAGCACGGGCACTCCCTCGGTGGACACCAGGTCCACCGTGCGCAGGATGGTGCCGTCCCCGCCGAGGCTGACCGCGAGGTCGAGCCCGTCGGCGAGCGCCCGGTCGTCGACCCCGAAGGGGTCGAGGCCCACGATGGCGGCGTCGTCGCGGGGCAGGCGCACCTCGTGACCTCGTGCCTCGAGCCAGGCCGCGGCGCCGCGCGCGGTGCGAGCGGCCTCGTCCCGCTCGTGGTGGACGAACAGGGCGACCACGGCCACCTCAGCCGTCCTCCCGCCGGGCGACCGCCTCGTCGACGACGGCGTCGAGGTCGAGGTCGAGGTCGACGATCGGACGCGGTGCGTCCCCGGACGCGGCCGTCCGCGCCCACAGGAGGAACTCCACGTTCCCGTCGGCGCCGGTGAGGGGCGAGACCATGGCCCCCATGATGACGGCTCCGTGGTCGATCACGGCGCCTTTCACCTCGCCGAGCACCCGGCGCCACACCACCGGGTCGGTGATGACCCCTCTGCCGCGTGCGGCCTCCTGACGTCCCGCCTCGAACTGGGGCTTCACCAGCAGGATCAGGTCGGCGCCGGGACGGGCCACGGTGACGAGCGCCGGCAGGACGGTCCGCAACGAGATGAACGACAGGTCGGCCGTGACGAGGTCGACCGCCCCGCCCACGTCGTCAGGACCGCGCAGGTCGCGGACATTGGTCCGCTCGTGCACCTCCACCCGCGGGTCGTCGCGGAGGCGGGTATCGAGCTGGCCGTGGCCGACGTCGACGGCCACCACGCGGCGGGCTCCGCGCTGCAGAAGGGCATCGGTGAAGCCACCGGTCGACGCCCCGGCATCGAGTGCGTCACGTCCCTCGACGTCGATGGGGAACCGTTCGAGGGCGGCGTCGACCTTCTCACCGCCCCGCCCCACGAAGCGCGGCGGTGGGCCCAGGACGGCGAGCGCCTCGTCGGGGGCGACGAGGCGCGCCGCCTTGTCCGCCGGGGCACCGGCCACGGTGACCCGCCCGGCGGCGATGTGCTCCTGGGCCTGGCGACGCGTCGGTGCCAGGCCCCGTCGAACCAGCTCGGCGTCGAGCCGGCGGCGGGGCGCCGTGGGAGCCCGGCCTCAGGCGCTCTTGGTGGCGGCGGCCTTCTTGGCGGTCGACTTCTTCGCCGAGGCCTTCTTGGCGGTCGACTTCTTGGCCGCGGCCTTCTTCGCCGGTGCCTTCTTGGCCGCCGTCTTCTTCGCCGTGGTCTTCTTCGCGGCCGGCGCCTTCTCGGCGGCAGGAGCGTCCTTGGTGATCTTGTCGATCTGGCGCTCGAGGTCCTTGGTCAGCTTCTCGATCTGGCGCTCGAGGCGGCCCAGCTCGGTCTTGGTGGCCAGGCCCAGGCTCTTGACCTGGTCCTTCACCTCGGCGCGGATCCTGCGGGCGAGCTTCTCGCTGCGCTTGCGGTTCTCGTCGAGCAGCTCCTGCACCTTGTCCTGGGCCTGCTCCTGGCGGATCTGGCCCGCCTTCACACCATCGCGGACGATGGCCTCGGCCCGACGCTGCGTCAGCTGCGTGAACTCGACGAGGCCATCGACGTACTTCTGGAGGAAATCGGTCTGTGCCATGGGTTCAGCCTACGACCGGGGTCAACGCGCTTGCAACAGTTAGCACCCGGGCACTCAGTGGCCGGCGTGCTCCTCGTGGCGGCGCTGGGACGCCGCGATCTCGGCCTCGGCGGCGGCACGACCCTCCCAACCGCGCACCTCGGCGTACTTCTTCGGCTCGAGCACCTTGTAGATCTCGAAGAACTGCGAGATCTCGGCGAGGAGCTCGGGGCGCAGGTCGTCGAGGTCGACGATGGCGTCCCAGCGGGGGTCACCGGCGGGGGCGCAGAGCACCTTCGCATCGGGCCCGGCGTCGTCACGCATCCAGAACACCCCGAGAGGGCGAGCCAGCACGTGGCACCCAGGGAACGTCGACTCGTCGAGCAGCACGAGCGCGTCGAGCGGATCGCCGTCCTCGCTCAGCGTCCTGGGGAAGAACCCGTAGTCGACCGGGTAGCGGGCGGCGGTGAACAGGTGCCGGTCGAGCCAGATCTCACCCGTCTCGTGGTTGGCCTCGTACTTGTTGCGCGACCCCTGGGGGATCTCGATGACCACCTCGATCTCCATCAGCCCTGCTCCTGTCCCTCGTCGGTCGGGACCTCGGCGAGCCCCTCGTCCTGCAACCACTGCCGCACCACCGTCCGCGGCGACTCCCCTTCCAGCTCCACCTGCGCCCGCAGGTCGCGCACCACCTCGTCGGTGAGGCGCGGGGCGAGCTGGGCGATCAGGTCGGCGACTTCGGGGTAGTCCTCGGCCACATCCTGGCGGATGGTGAACGACGGGTTGTAGATGGTGAACGTGCCGGCGTCCTCCAGCACCTGGAGGTCCCCGGCAGCGAGGCGGGGGTCGGTGTTGAGCACCTGGCCGAAGGTGCAGAAGAGCCCGGCCTCCACCTGCTCGTAGAGCTCGTCGGTGGGCAGTTCGGCACCCGGGGTCACCCGCACGTCGAACGCCCGCTCGAACTGGCGCAGGCCGTCGGGGTCGTCGGCGAACCCGGTCGACTCGTCCACGCACAGGCTGGGCCCGGTCTCGTCGGCATCGTCGAGGGCCTCGGCGAGGTCGGCCAGGGTGCGGATGCCGAGCTCGTCGACCGTCTCGGGGGATGCGGCGATCGCGTACGCGCTGTTCGTCGGGGCCGGCGGCAACCAGTCGATCTGGTTGCGCTCGGCGTCACGGTCGCGCACCGCCTCGTAGAGCTCCGTCGAGGTCCCTGCCGGGTCACCCTGTTGGAGGATGCGCGTCCAGCCCGTCCCGGTGTACTCCCAGTAGCCGTCGATGAGTCCACTGAGCTGGGCCTGGCGGACGACCGCGGTGCCGCCCGCCCCGATCTCCTGGTGGACGGTGGCGCCGGCGGCCCGGGCGGCCTCGACCGCCAACCAGCCCAGGAGCTCCTGCTCGGGCGACTCCTTCGAGCCGATGGCCAGGTCGGCGCCGTCGAGGTCGACCTCGTCGCCCGTCCACACGAGGGCGTCCGCGCCGTCGTCGGCGGGGTCGGCCTCGGGGAGGTCGGCGGCGCATCCCGCGGCCAACAGCGCGAGGACGGCGAGGGCCACCCCGACCGGCGCAGCGGCGCGACGCGCCCGGAGGATCCTCATCGCCCCATGGTGGCCGATGGCGGGGCGGCAAGGGCCGCGTCGACCATGGGGTAGGTGTCGGCGACGACGGCTATCGCCCCCGCCGGCTGCGGACCGCCGCCCGCCTGCTGCGGCGTCACCGACCCGCCGGAGCCGACGGTTCGGCGGCGAGGGTGGCGTCCACCGCCGCGGCGAGATCGGCGAAAACGAGATCCGGGACCGGGTCGACGGGCAGGTCGACGCCACGCGTGACCCCGCTCAGCACGAGCACCCACTCGAACCCGAGGGCCCGGGCGAAGCGACCGTCGGTGTCCGGGCGATCGCCGACGGCGACGCCGACCGGGCCGACGAGCGCCCGCACGTACTCGGCCATGGGCGGATAGGGCTTGCCGGTGACCGTCGGCACCACCCCCGAGGCGGTGGCCACCGCGGCGAGGATCGACCCGTTCCCGGGGACCAGGCCCTCCGGGGTCGGGTAGGTGGCGTCGTCGTTGGTGCCGATCAGCCGGGCGCCACGGCGCACCGCTCGGGAGGCCCGGTCCATCTCGTCGTAGTCGAAGTCCCGGTGGAAACCGACGATCACCGCGTCGGCGTCGCCGTCGCGCACCGGAACGGCACCCCGGGCCAGCACCGCCTCCTCGACCCCGGGTCCGGCGCACAGGAACACCCGCTCCCCCGCCTCGACCTGGCCGACCGCCACCATCGCGGAGGTGACCACGTCGCCCTGCGCCGCGATGCCCTGGCCGGCGAGCTTGGCCTCCTGGTCCCCCACCCGCACCGAGGAGTTGTTGGTGACGAAGACGACCCGCTCGCCCGCCGAGCGGAGGCGGGCCACGGCGTCGGCGGCACCCGGCAGGGGCTGGTCGTCCAGCCACACCACACCGTCGAGGTCGAGCACCCAGGCCATGGGGCACAGTCTGCTAGCAAGAGGGACGTGCCCCCCACCTCGGCCCCTGACGCCCCCGACGCCCCGACCGCCGGCCCCGCCTTCGCCCCCTTCCTCGGCGTGCGCTACGACCCCGACCGCTTCGGCCCCGACGCCGTCACCGCCCCGCCCTACGACGTGTTGAGCGAGGACGACCGGGCCTCGTTCCTCGCCCGTGACCCCCACAACGCCGTGCGCATCGACCTTCCCCGCCCCGAGGACGGCGTCGACGCCTACGAGCTGGCGTCGCGTCTGTGGCAGGAGTGGCTCGACGAGGGGGTGCTCGTCATCGACGACGAGCCCAGCATGTACGTCTACGCCATGGGTTTCTTCGACGAGTCCGGGCACCCGCACCAGACCATGGGCGTCATCGGCGCCCTCACCCTCAGCCGCCCCGGCGAGGGCGGCATCCTCCCCCACGAGCACACCACCCCGAAGGCCAAGAGCGACCGCCTCGACCTGCTCCGCGCCACCCACGCCAACCTCTCCCCCATCTGGGGGCTCTCGCCCGTCTCGGGCCTCACCGCCCTGTGCGAGCAGACCGCGCCGCCCGACTGGGCCTGGACCGACGACGACGGGGTGCACCACCGCCTCTGGCAGGTGCGCCAGCCCGGCGTCCTCCAGGCCATCTCCGAGGCCGTGAGCTCGGCTCCGGTGCTGATCGCCGACGGCCACCACCGCTTCGAGACGTCGCTCGCCTACCGCGAGGAGCGCCGGGAGACCGACGGGCCGGGCGGGAACTACGACGCCACCCTGGCCTACGTGGTCGAGCTCGCCGACGAGCAACTCACGGTGCTGCCCATCCACCGACTCCTGGCCGCCCTGCCCGACGACCTCGACCTCCCGGCGGCGCTGTCACCGTGGTTCGACGTGTTCGAGGCCGGCGCCGGCGACGACGCCACCCTGCCCGCACAGATGGTCGACGCCGGGGCGCTCTGCCTGGTGACCGCCGAGGGCCGCTGGCTGCTGCGCCCACGCCCCGAGGCCATGGAAGGCGCCCGCGACCTGGACTCCAGCCGACTCGACGTCGCCCTCGCCGGGCTCCCCGCCCACGAGCTCAGCTACCAGCACGGCGTGGGCAACGTGGTGGCCGCGGTCGAGTCGGGCCAAGCCAGCGCCGGCGTCCTGCTGCGGCCCGCCACGGTCGAGCAGATCACCCAGATCGCCCACGGCGGCGAGCGCATGCCCCCCAAGACGACCTTCTTTCACCCCAAGCCCCGCACCGGCATGGTCTTCCGCTCTCTCGACTGACGCGGCCCCGCAGATCCGGTGGGCGGGCGAGCCCAGCGCGACAATGGACTCAAGGTGGGCTCACGAGGGACGCGCGCTGCGGCGCTGGTCGGCTTCCTGGCCATGTCGGTGCTGACCCCGGCGCGCCCGACATCGGCCGCGAACGCCGCCATCGTGGTGACCACCACGGCCGACGTGGTGAGCAGCGCCGACGGCGTCCTGTCGCTCCGCGAGGCCATCGATCTGGCCAACGCCAACAGGGGTGACGACGTCATCGTCCTCGCCAGGGCCGCTACCTATCGGCTCACCCGTTGCGACACCAACCCGAACAACGCCAACTCGAACCGCGACGGCGACCTCGACCATCGGGACCGGACCGGTGGGCTGACCCTGCGTGGTCGCGGCGCGACCATCGTCGGCGGAACGAGGTGCCCGACGCGCATCCTGCACCACGTCGGCACCGGTCTGCTGGAGCTACGGGCCGTGACCATACGCGGCGGCCGCCTCGACAACTATGAGCAACGCGGCTTGCTCTCGGGCGCTGCCGTCCTTGCGGAGGGGGACGTGACGGCCACCAAGGTGACGCTCACCGACAACGTCGCGTTCCGATTCAACGACGGCAATGGCCCGTGGGTCGAAGGTGGCGCGCTGTCGTCATCCGGCGCGGTGAACCTCATCAGCTCGGAGATCGGCCGAAACGAAGGGGGCGAGGGAGGCGGCGTGTACGGGCGCTCGGTCACCCTAAGTGACACCTGGGTGCACGACAACCTGGGCGGATACGCGGGTGGCGTGGGGGCTCGCGACGCCATCACCGTGGAGAACGGGAGCGTGGTGGAGGGCAACCAGTCGGGCGGGGCCAGCTGCTTCGGCTGGGGAGGCGGCGGGCTCAAGGCGGACGACGTGACGGTCACCGGGGGGTCCGTCATCTCGGACAACTACGCCCCGCGCGGCAGCGGAGGCGGGATCTCAGCCACGACGGTGCACCTCTCCGACGCGATCGTTCGGGGCAACCGGGCTGATCCGAACACCTGCGGTGTCGCTGGAGGGGGTGGCGCAGGCATCGAGGGCGAGACGATCACCGTCGAGCGGTCGACGATTGCCGACAACGTGTTGAACCCGTGGACCTACCCGCCGGGGTCGAGTAGCCGTGCCTACGGCGCCGCGATCCTCGGCCGCGCCGTCACGTTGGTCGACTCCACCGTGTCGGGCAACCAGGCACTCGATGCAGGAGAGGTGGCCGGCATCCGCTCCGAGACGAGCCTTCAGGTGACCAACAGCACCATCACGGGGAATCTCGTCGACTCTGGGGAGGGGGCGGGAGTGTCGAGTCTCGGCACCACGACGCTCCGCCACGCCACGATCACCGACAACCAGGGGCCCTCCGCCGCGAACCTGCATGCGGCCGGTCCCGTGGAGATCGAGCACTCGGTGATCGGGCAGGGGGTCGGCGGGTCCGCCTGCGCCGTGGCCGGCTCGGTGGTCTCGCTCGGCTACAACGTGGCGCAGGAGGACGGAACCGCCTGTGGCGTCGGGCCGGGGCCCGGAGACGAGGTCGGCCTCCCCGATCTCGGCCTGGCCGCCCTGACCGACAACGGCGGACCCACCCTCACGCAGCGGCCGTCGAACGACTGGCTCAGCATCATCCCGATCGACAAGTGCTCCACGGCCACCGATCAGCGAGGCGAGCCTCGCCCCCAGGGCGACCACTGCGAGGCCGGCGCCGTCGAGATCCCCTGAACGCCACCGGGCAGAAGCTGCCGTGCGTGGCGATCGCCCGCGGTGTTACGCCACGTCCCAGGTGGCGCCGCTGCGGAGGAGGGCGGCGAGGTCGCCGGGGCCCTTCGCCGCCTGCGCCGCCGCCAGCTGCTCGGACACGGCCGAGCCGTACTCCGGGTGCTCGACGGCGCGGAAGACGCCGATGGGCGTGGGCTCGTGCGGCCCCCGGGCCAGGCGGGACAGGGTGAAGGCGAGGTCGGGGTGGTCGCGTGACTCGTCATGCACGAGGATGGCGTCCTCGCCCACGTCGGCCACCTCGGCGATCGAGGCCTTGCCCTGCGAGCTGAGCACCACGCCGAGCGACCCGTCGGGGCCGAAGCGGATGGGCTCGCCGTGCACCAGCGGGATGAGCATCGACTCCCGGTTGTCCTTCTTGGTGATGTCCTCGAAGGCGCCGTCATTGAAGACGTTGCAGTTCTGGTAGATCTCCACGAACGCCGCGCCCTTGTGGTCGTGAGCCCGGCGGAACGTCTCGATCATGTGGGCCCGGTCCATGTCGTGGGTGCGGGCCACGAAGGTGGCCTCGGCCCCGAGGGCCACGCTGATGGGGTTGAACGGCGTGTCCAGCGACCCGAACGGGGTCGACTTGGTGACCTTGCCGATCTCGCTGGTGGGCGAGTACTGGCCCTTGGTCAGACCGTAGATCTGGTTGTTGAACATCAGAATGGTGATGTTCACGTTGCGGCGCAGGGCGTGGATGAGGTGGTTGCCGCCGATGGAGAGGTTGTCCCCGTCGCCGCCGATGACCCACACGTCGAGGTCGGGGCGGGCCATGGCGAGACCCGTGGCGATGGCGGGCGCCCGGCCGTGGATCGAGTGCATCCCGTAGGTGTTCATGTAGTACGGGAAGCGCGCCGCACAGCCGATGCCGGACACGAACACCGTGTTCTCCCGGGCGACGCCGAGGTCGGGCATGAGCATCTGCACCGCGGTGAGGATGGAGTAGTCCCCACACCCTGGGCACCAGCGGACCTCCTGGTCGCTGGACCAGTCCTTCTTGGTGGTGATCTCGACGTTGCTCATACTGCCCGCTCCTGTTCACTACGTTCACGGGCCGCTCGGGCCACGCCCTCGTCCCTCGGGCTCATCGGGCGATCTCCTCGCGGATGGCCTGCTCCAGCTCGCCGGCGGTGAAGGGCTCACCCCGTACCTTGCTGATCGACTTGGCGTCGACGAGGAACTGGCCGCGGATCAGGAGCGACAGCTGCCCGAGGTTCATCTCGGGGATGATCACCCGCGGGTAGCGCTTGACCACGTCGCCCAGGTTGGACGGGAAGGGGTTGAGGTGGGTGAGGTGGGCACTGGCCACCTTGAGCCCACCGTTGCGGGCGCGGTTGACGGCGCCGTCGATGGCCCCCCAGGTGGAGCCCCAGCCGAGCACCAGCAGCTCGGCGTCGTCCACGTCACCCTCGACCACGAGGTCGGGAATGTCGTTGGCGATGCCGGCGACCTTGGCCGCCCGCAGCTCGACCATGCGCTCGTGGTTGGCGGGGTCGTAGGAGATGTTGCCGGTGCCGTCCTGCTTCTCGATGCCACCGATGCGGTGCATCAGCCCCGGGGTGCCCGGGATGGCCCAGGCGCGGGCCAGGGTGTCGGGGTCGCGCAGGTAGGGCCAGAACTCGGGATTGCCTTCGTCGTCGACGTGGTTGGGCTCGGTGGCGAACGTCGTGCGCAGGTCGGGCAGGGACTCCACGTCGGGCAGGCGCCACGGCTCGGAGCTGTTGGCCAGGTAGCCGTCGGACAGCACCATCACCGGGGTGCGGTACTTCAGGGCGAGGCGGGCCGCCTCGATGGCGACGTCGAAGCAGTCGGCCGGGCTCTTGGACGCGACGATCGGTATGGGTGACTCGCCGTGGCGCCCGAACATGGCCATGAGCAGGTCGGCGGCCTCGGTCTTGGTGGGCAGGCCGGTGGAGGGCCCCCCGCGCTGGATGTTGATGATGAGCAACGGGAGCTCGAGGCTGACCGCCAGGCCCATGGTCTCGGACTTGAGGGCCACGCCCGGGCCGCTGGTGGTGGTGACCGCGAGGTGGCCCCCGAACGCGGCGCCGAGTGCCGAGCCGATGCCGGCGATCTCGTCCTCGGCCTGCAGGGTGCGCACACCGAAGTTCTTGTGCTTGGACAGCTCGTGGAGGATGTCCGAGGCCGGGGTGATGGGGTACGAGCCGAGGAACAGGGGCAGCTCGGCCTGGCGGCTGGCGGCCACGAGGCCCCACGCCAGGGCGGTGTTGCCCGTGATGCTCGTGTAGGTGCCGGGATCGAGGGAGGCGGGCTTCACCTGGTAGGTGCTCTCGAAGAGCTCCGCGGTCTCACCGAACGCGTGCCCGGCCTTGAAGGCGGCGGTGTTGGCCGCGGCGACGTTGGGCTTGCCCGCGAACTTGGCGCCGATCCACTCGAGCGTGGGCTCCATGGGCCGCGTGTACATCCACGAGATGACCCCGAGGGCGAAGAAGTTCTTCGAGCGCTCGGCGTCTCTCGGCTTCACGTCGAGGTCGGCGCAGGCCTGCTTGGTGAGGCTCGTCATCGGGACCTCGTAGACGGTGTAGCCCTTGAGGCTGTCGTCGTCTAGGGGGCTGACGTCGTAGCCGGCCTTGGCCAGGTTGCGGGCCTCGAAGGCGTCGGTGTTGACGATGATGACGCCACCGGGCTCGAGCGTGTGCAGCTCGCTGCGCAGGGCCGCCGGGTTCATGGCGATGAGCACGCTCGGGGCGTCACCCGGGGTGGTGATGGGGTGATCGGAGATGTGTACCTGGAACGCAGAGACGCCCGCGAGGGTGCCCGCAGGTGCCCGGATCTCGGCGGGGAACACCGGCAGCGTGGCCAGGTCGTTGCCGAAGAGCGCGCTGGCGCTGGTGAAGCGGTCGCCGGTCAGCTGCATGCCGTCGCCGGAGTCGCCGGCGAAGCGGATGATGACGCGATCGAGGGTCTGCTGGTCGTGGACGTGCTCAGCGGTGTCTGCCACCCGTGCTCCTCTGTGGGGGCTCGTGGCCCCGAGGTGTGATCGGTCCCCCCAGGCTAGGGGGACCTGTCGGCCGTTCGGTCTGGTTCGGCCGGCCTCAGGCGACGGTGATGCTGTCGTCGAGGTAGACGTCCTGGATTGCGTTGAGGAGCTCGACGCCCTCGGCCATCGGCCGCTGGAACGCCTTGCGGCCGCTGATGAGGCCCAGGCCGCCGGCGCGCTTGTTGATCACCGCGGTGCGCACGGCCTCGGCCAGGTCCGTGGAACCGGAGGAGGCGCCGCCCGAGTTGATGAGGCCGATGCGGCCCATGTAGCAGTTGGCCACCTGCCAGCGGCAGAGGTCGATCGGGTGATCGGTGGTCAGGTTCTCGTAGACCAGCTTGCTGGTCTTGCCGTAGCCGCTGCCCATGGCGGTGTAGCCGCCGTTGTTCTCGGGCAGCTTCTGCTTGATGATGTCGGCCTCGATGGTGACGCCGAGGTGGTTGGCCTGCGCCGTGAGGTCGGCGGACGCGTGGTAGTCCACGCCGTCCTTCTTGAAGCCGGAGTTGCGCAGGTAGCACCACAGGACGGTGAACATGCCGAGCTCGTGGGCGCGGGCGAAGGCCTCGGCGGTCTCCTGGAGCTGGCGGGTCGCCTCGTCGGAGCCGAAGTAGATGGTGGCGCCGACGCCGGCGGCCCCCAGGTCGAAGGCCTGCTCGACACTGCCGAACATCACCTGGTCGAACTTGTTGGGGAGCGTGAGGAGCTCGTTGTGGTTGATCTTGACGATGAAGGGGATCTTGTGGGCGTAGCTCCGCGACACCGCGGCGAGCACGCCGAAGGTGCTGGCCACGGCGTTGCAGCCGCCCTCGATGGCCAGCTCGACGATGTTCTTCGGGTCGAAGTACTTGGGGTTGGGCGCGAACGACGCCGCGGCCGAGTGCTCGATGCCCTGGTCCACCGGCAGGATCGACACGTGCCCGCTGCCGGCCAGGCGGCCGTGGTCGTAGAGGGACTGGAGGTTGCGGAGCACCTGGGGAGACCGGTCGGTCTGCGCCATGACCCGGTCGATGAAGTCCGGCCCCGGCAGCTGGAGGTCCTCCTTGGGGATGCCCTTCGACTCGTGCGTCAGCAGCCCTTCGGCCTCGTCACCCAGCAAGCTCGTGATGTCCATCGTCTCGATGCGCTCCTCGTGTGGCGTCCTGCGGGCAAGGGTATTCGTCCCGGTGCCCGCGATCACATTGGCGGTGCCTCGACCATGGCGCACCCGCATCGGTGCGGCCAGGGGCGATGGTCCCGTTTCCCGTGGCGACGATGACTGTCGGTCCCCCTGCGTAGGGTGACCACGACACCGCAGGTCACCTTCCCCCCTCGACCCGCAACGTCCGCGTCACACGCGGGCGTGCCTCCTCAAGGAGCGAAGATGAACCTCACCATCCTGCGCGGCCACCTCCGTCGCGCCCCCGAGTCCCGCACGCTGGCGTCCGGCGACCTGGTGGTCGGGTACGAGCTCGTCGCCGGCCGGCCCGGCGAACGGGCCGAGCCCGTCCCCGTCGTGTGGCACGACCCGCCCGCCGCCGCGGTGGCCTTCGCCGAGGGCGACGAGCTCGTGGTCGTCGGTCGGGTCCGCCAGCGCTTCTTCCGCGTCGGCACGGCCACGCAGAGCCGCACCGAGGTCGTGGCCGACGCCGTGGTCAACGCCCGCCACGCCAAGCGCAGTCGCACCGTGGTCGAGCGTGCGCTCGCGGGTGCCGGCGACGAGCTCCAGCCCGAGTCCCGCTCCGCCTGAGCGTGAGGACGGTCAGTTCAGGGCGCGGAGGCGCTCGCTCACATCACCGAAGTCGGGGTCCGCCGCCACGATGCGGCCGAACAGGTCACGGGCGTGGGCCACGTCGCCCGCCCGCTCGTAGAGATCCGCGAGGGCATAGGCCCGCCGCAG
This sequence comes from Acidimicrobiales bacterium, assembly GCA_016794585.1. Classification (NCBI taxonomy): domain Bacteria; kingdom Bacillati; phylum Actinomycetota; class Acidimicrobiia; order Acidimicrobiales; species Acidimicrobiales bacterium. Next base: position 154,050 of record JAEUJM010000047.1, on the reverse strand, counting down.
ATGGTGCTCCTTGGCGACCTTCGGCAGCTTCCAGCCCTTCTCGCCCAGCAGGGAGATCGCGGGCCGGAGCTTGCCCTGGTCGGCCAGGGCACCGGCGGTCACGATGCGGCCCTCGGTCACCAGCTCGGCGCTGGGCGACGCCTCGCGCAGCTCGAGCCAGAGCTCGTCCACCTGCTTCCACTTGCCCAACGCCCGGTAGCAGTCGGCGAGCACGGGATGCTGCTCGGTCGAGCCGGTGAGATCCCGGAAGGCCTCGAGTTCGCGGACGGCCTGCTTCCATCGCCCCATCCGGTAGTAGGTGACACCCAGCAGCTCTCGCGCCGGAGCGAACGTGGGCACCCGTTCCGTCACCGGAGCCAGCAGCTTGCGGCTGTCCCCGTAGCGCTCACGATCGAACGCCCGGGCCGCGTCCCGCACCACCTTCGCCAGCTTCTCGGCCTGGCGCGCCCCGACGGCCTTGCCCAACTCGTCGCGCTGATCGGCGATCGGGGTGCCGGGCACCGTCCGGTCACTACGGCTCGACGTCTTCTGGGTGCCGTCCTTCTTCTGACTCTTCTGACGACCCCGCTCGACGGCGCCAGACGCCTCGTCGCGGACGTCGTCGACCCGCACCCATTCCTCCGGGGAGAAGTCACGACCGAGGTCCTTGTCGCGCGCCTCCTGCACCGCCTTGCGCCACTCCGCGGAGGCGCTGTCACCCACGCCCTCGAGCGGGGCGATACGCGCCGCGCCCTTGCGGGCCAAGCTCCCCCAGCCCTTGCGGTACACCTCACCTTGACCCTCGGGCAGGTCGCGGTCGCGCGCCGACGAGCGCCGAGGGGCGCCGCCCTTGCCGCCCGCCTTCGCTCCGGGCTTCCCCCTGCCCGGCGGCCCTGACCGCTTGGGCCCCGACGAACCCGGTCGCTTCGGCCCCGACGATCCGCCGGCTCCACGGGAGGACGGACCGCCCGATCGGCTCGACGAGCTGCCGGACCCACCGCTGCGCCCTGCGCTACCTCCGGCGCGGCCACCGCTCGAGCTCGAACTCGGACCACCGGGCCGCCGGGTGCTCCCACCGGCGCCACCCCCGCTCGAACGGCCGGACCCGCCGCCTCGGCTCGCCGGCGCCCCCGAGCGCTTCGGGCCCGAGCCCGCACCCGACCCCTTTGAAGGGCCTCCCGGCGCCTTCGGACGGGACCCGCTGGGCCGTCCCTTGGCGCGCGAAGAGGAGTCGGAGGGCCCAGGCATGGGCGGCAGCGTACCGGAGGAGCTCGAGGCCCCCGCCATGGCGCATCCACCCGAGGCCAGACGCGAAGAAGGCCCCGCCTTGGCGGGGCCTTCTTCTGAGAAATCCGGCGGCGACCTACTCTCCCAGGGGATCTCTCCCCAAGTACCATCGGCGCTGGTGGGCTTAACTTCCGTGTTCGGCATGGGAACGGGTGTGACCCCACCGCCATCGCCACCGAAACTTGTTGTCAACGGGGAGCAGCTCGCCCATCGGCGGCGCTCTCCCCTGCAAGGAACTGCCCTTGCAGAACTCCATAGCGAGCACGAACATCATCGTAAATCCAAGCCCTCGGCCGATTAGTACCGGTCGGCTGAACACATTGCTGTGCGTACACCTCCGGCCTATCAACGTGATCGTCTGGTCACGGGCCTTACCTGGTTAACCCAGTGGGGAATCTCATCTAGGAACGGGCTTCGCACTTAGATGCTTTCAGCGCTTATCCCTTCCGCAGGTCGCTAACCAGCCGTGCCCTTGGCAGGACAACTGGCACACGAGAGCTGCGTCCGTCCCGGTCCTCTCGTACTAGGGACAGCTTTCCTCAAATTCCCTCCGGCTGCAGAGGATAGGGACCGAACTGTCTCACGACGTTCTAAACCCAGCTCGCGTACCGCTTTAATGGGCGAACAGCCCAACCCTTGGGACCTGCTACGGCCCCAGGATGCGATGAGCCGACATCGAGGTGCCAAACCTTCCCGTCGATATGGACTCTTGGGGAAGATGAGCCTGTTATCCCCGGGGTACCTTTTATCCGTTGAGCGACGGCGCTTCCACACGCAACCGCCGGATCACTATGCCCTGCTTTCGCACCTGCTCGACGTGTATGTCTCGCAGTCAAGCTCCCTTGTGCCATTGCACTCGACGGCTGATTGCCAACCAGCCTGAGGGAACCTTTGGGCGCCTCCGTTACTCTTTAGGAGGCGACCGCCCCAGTCAAACTACCCACCTGCCACTGTCCCCAATCCGGATAACGGATCTAGGTTAGAGTTCCGGCATGTGCAGGGTGGTATTTCAAGGATGACTCCACGCCGGCTGGCGCCGACGCTTCCAAGTCTCCCACCTATCCTACACAACACATACCAAAACCCAATATCAGGCTGTAGTAAAGGTCCACGGGGTCTTTCCGTCCTTCTGCAGCTAACGAGCATCTTTACTCGTACTTCAATTTCGCCGGGCCTATGGTTGAGACAGTAGGAAAGTCGTTACGCCATTCGTGCAGGTCGGAACTTACCCGACAAGGAATTTCGCTACCTTAGGACCGTTATAGTTACGGCCGCCGTTTACCGGGGCTTAGGTTCAGAGCTTCGCCCGAGGGCTAACCCTTCCCCGTAACCTTCCGGCACCGGGCAGGCGTCACAGCGTATACGTCGCCTTGCGGCTTAGCACGCTGCTGTGTTTTTAGTAAACAGTCGCTTTCCCCTAGTATCTGCCACCCCTTCGAGCTCGGGACGCGAGGTCCGTCACCCTAATGGGGTCATCCTTCTCCCGAAGTTACGGATGTATTTTGCCGAGTTCCTTAACCATAGTTCTCCCGATCGCCTTGGTATTCTCTACCTGCCCACCTGTGTTGGTTTGGGGTACGGGCACCACGTGAGCTCGCTAGAGGCTTTTCTCGGCAGCATGGGATTAGTGACTTCGCCTGTATCGGCTCGGCATCGCGTCTCAGGATGAATGAGGCCCGGATTTACCTAGGCCTCTCCCTACACGCTTACCCCAGGACAACCATCGCCTGGGTTCACCTACCCTCCTGCGTCCCCTCATTGCTAGCCGCGTCAACGGTGGTTCGGTTCGTCTACCCGAAGGCAGACAGCCCCTAACACCAAAGAGTTGGCTTGGGCGCGCACGTGGTGGTACTGGAATATCAACCAGTTGTGCATCGACTACGCCTTTCGGCCTCGCCTTAGCTCCCGACTTACCCTGGGAGGATTAGCCTTCCCCAGGAACCCTTGGGCTTTCGGCGGAGGGGTTTCTCACCCCTCTCTCGCTACTCATGCCAGCATTCTCACTTGACCACGGTCCACGACGGTTCACACCGCCGCTTCGCTCCGAGATCAACGCTCCCCTACCATCCATGCAAAGCATGGATCCGCGGCTTCGGCTCTGGACTTGAGCCCCGTTACATTGTCCGCGCAGGATCACTCGACCAGTGAGCTGTTACGCACTCTTTCAAGGGTGGCTGCTTCTAAGCCAACCTCCTGGCTGTCTGTGCAATCCCACATCGTTTACCACTTAGTCCAGAATTAGGGGCCTTAGCCGGCGGTCTGGGCTGTTTCCCTCTCGACCATGAAGCTCATCCCCCATGGTCTCACTGCCGGGCTGTGGAGCAACGGTATTCGGAGTTTGGTTGGGGTCGGTAAGCTTGTAGGCCCCCTAACCCATCCAGTGCTCTACCTCCGCTGCTGAACACCCGACGCTGCACCTAAATGCATTTCGGGGAGAACCAGCTATCACCGAGTTTGCTTGGCCTTTCACCCCTATCCACAAGTCATCCCCCCAGTTTTCCACCTAGGTGGGTTCGGGCCTCCACGGGGTCTTACCCCCGCTTCACCCTGCTCATGGATAGATCACTCGGCTTCGGGTCTGCAGCACACGACTAAACGCCCTATTCAGACTCGCTTTCGCTCCGGCTTCCCATCACTGGTTAACCTTGCCGCGTACCACAACTCGCTGGCTCATTCTTCAAAAGGCACGCCATCGCGGCCAGGACGGAGTCCTGACGACGCTTTGACTGATTGTAAACCAACGGTTTCAGGTACTATTTCACTCCCCTCCCGGGGTGCTTTTCACCTTTCCCTCACGGTACTAGTTCGCTATCGGTCGTCTACGTATACTTAGCCTTACGAGGTGGTCCTCGCAGATTCACGCCGACTTTCACGGTTCCGGCGCTACTTGGGAACACCGATCAGAGTCCGATTGCCTTTCGTGTACAGGGCTCTTACCTTCTGTGGCGCGCCGTTCCTGAACGCTTCCACTAGACATCGGATTGGTAACTCTGTGACGGATCTGGTGCTCCGTCCATCGGGTCCCGCTACCCCGAAGTGGCAACGCCACCAGGCTATTACACCACTTCGGTTTGGGCTCTTCCCGTTTCGCTCGCCGCTACTCAGGGAGTCGCTGTTGCTTTCATTTCCTCGGGTTACTTAGATGTTTCAGTTCACCCGGTTCCCTCTACCGGTCCTATGTGTTCAGACCGGAGTGACACCCCATGACGGGTGCCGGGTTTCCCCATTCAGACATCCACGGATCAAAGCTTGGTCGGCAGCTCCCCGTGGCTTTTCGCAGCCACCCACGTCTTTCTTCGGTAGTAGACGCCAAGGCATCCACCGTTGGCTCTTTGTAGCTTGGAAGAACAAAGATGCTCGTGCTCGCTATGCAATTCTCAAGGGGCTTCGTGGGAGCACAACGGTGCCCCGGCACGAGGCCGGGGCATCGAGGGCACTCCCTCAAAACGGAATAGAGGACGACGATCCGTCCACCGGTCGGCCCAGGAGAAGTACATCTACCACCGGGCCGGCGGCTTCGAGAACGAGTAGCTAGTGCATCAACTGGGAGTAGCCCCTCGAGAAACCCGAGGGACGTTGTAACTCCTTAGAAAGGAGGTGATCCAGCCGCACCTTCCGGTACGGCTACCTTGTTACGACTTCACCCCAATCGCCGACCCCACCTTCGACAGCTCCCTCCCCAAAGGGGTTGGGCCACTGGCTTCGGGTGTTGCCGACTTTCGTGGTGTGACGGGCGGTGTGTACAAGGCCCGGGAACGTATTCACCCCGGCGTTGCTGATCCGGGATTACTAGCGACTCCGACTTCATGGAGTCGAGTTGCAGACTCCAATCCGAACTGAGACCGGCTTTATGGGATTCGCTCAACCTCGCGGTATAGCAGCCCTTTGTACCGGCCATTGTAGCATGTTTGCAGCCCTGGATATAAGGGGCATGATGACTTGACGTCGTCCCCACCTTCCTCCGAGTTGACCCCGGCAGTCTCCCACGAGTCCCCGCCATTACGCGCTGGCAACATAGGATAAGGGTTGCGCTCGTTGCGGGACTTAACCCAACATCTCACGACACGAGCTGACGACAGCCATGCACCACCTGTGTAGGGCCCAAAAGGACACCATATCTCTATGGCTTTTCCCTACATGTCAAACCCAGGTAAGGTTCTTCGCGTTGCCTCGAATTAAGCAACATGCTCCGCCGCTTGTGCGGGCCCCCGTCAATTCCTTTGAGTTTTAGCCTTGCGGCCGTACTCCCCAGGCGGGGCACTTAATGCGTTAGCTTCGGCACGGAGTCCGTTGATAGAACCCCACACCTAGTGCCCAACGTTTACGGCGTGGACTACCAGGGTATCTAATCCTGTTTGATCCCCACGCTTTCGCTCCTCAGTGTCAGTACCGGCCCAGAGCGCCGCCTTCGCCGCTGGTGTTCCTCCTGATATCTGCGCATTTCACCGCTACACCAGGAATTCCACGCTCCCCTACCGGACTCAAGCCACAGCAGTATCAGGTGGCGTCTCGAGGTTGAGCCTCGAAATTTCACACCCGACTTACCGAGCCACCTACGAGCTCTTTACGCCCAATAAATCCGGACAACGCTCGCCCCCTACGTGTTACCGCGGCTGCTGGCACGTAGTTGGCCGGGGCTTCTTCTGGAGGTACCGTCAATTTCGTCCCTCCTGAAAGGGGTTTACAACCCGAGAGCCTTCGTCCCCCACGCGGCGTTGCTGCGTCAGGCTTTCGCCCATTGCGCAAGATTCCCCACTGCTGCCTCCCGTAGGAGTCTGGGCCGTGTCTCAGTCCCAGTGTGGCTGATCGTCCTCTCAGACCAGCTACCCGTCGATGCCTTGGTGGGCCGTTACCCCGCCAACTAGCTGATAGGCCGCGAGGCCCTCCCGAAGCGAAAAGACATTTCCTCACAAGACCATGCGATCTCGTGGGGGTATCCGGTATTAGCTCGAGTTTCCTCGGGTTATCCCGGTCTTCGGGGCAGGTTCCTCACGTGTTACTCACCCGTTCGCCGCTAGGTCGTCCCCAGTGTTGCCACTGGTTGGACCCCGCTCGACTTGCATGTGTTAGGCACGCCGCCAGCGTTCGTCCTGAGCCAGGATCAAACTCTCCGTCGAGATCGTTGACTGCCCCGCCTCGGGTTTGACTCCGTGGCCGGCTGGTCGTTGATCGGGAGAGCCGACGTCGGGGCTGGCTAGCCCGTCGGTCGACTGGCACCAGAACAGACTGACTTACTTTGTCCGTTATTAGGTGCTTGTGTTTTTTATGAACGGTCACGTCGACCGACCGAGCCGGATGGCCCAGTGTCGCGGCGTGATCGCCCGCACTAGCTTTTTCGTCCTCTATTCCGTTTTCAAGGAGCGCCGGCCAGGCGTGCCGAAACTGGCTTGCCTGGCTGCTCGTGGGCACTCGCCTCCTCGGTCGTGCTGGGGAGTCGTTGGTGCCGCTGGTGGGGCGGGGCCGCTCACCGTGGTGAGTGCTGCCCGAACCGGAGGGTCAACTTACCGGTCCCACTCCGAGACGTCAACCCGAGAGCAAAGAAATCAGGTGATAGGTGCTCTTGCCCTTGCGCAGCAGCACCGCGCGACCCTCCAGGAGGTCGTCCTCGCTCGGCACGAAGCCGGGCTCGACCTTGGCGTTGTTGACGCTGATCCCCCGCTGGTCGAGGGAGCGGCGCGCATCGCCGCGGGAGGAAGCGAGACCCGTGGCGACCAGCAGGTCGACGAGATCGGCCCCCACCACGTCCGCCCTGGCCAGCTCGGTGGTGGGCACCTCGGCGGCGACGGTGTCGAGTGCGGCGCCGGCGAGCTGGCCGGCGGCGCCGCCGAAGAGGACCGCGGAGGCCTGCTCGGCCCCCTCACAGGCGTCAGGGCCGTGGAGCATGGTGGTCAGCGCCCGGGCGAGGGCCCGTTGACCCTCCCGCCGCTGGGGCGCGGCGGCGTGCTCGGCAGCGATGGCCTTGGCCTCGTCGACGGGGAGCAGGGTGAGCTGGAGGAGGAATCGCTCGACGTCGGCGTCGGCGATCTGCATCCAGTACTGGTAGAAGCGGTAGGGCGACGTGCGCGTGGCGGACAGCCACACGGCGCCGTCCACGCTCTTGCCGAACTTCTGGCCATCGGCCCGGGTGACGAGCGGGACGGTCAGCCCGTGGACGTGGTCGCCGGTGCGACGCCGGATGAGGTCGATCCCGGCGGTGATGTTGCCCCACTGGTCGGACCCACCGACCTGGAGCTCGCAGCCGTGCACCTCGTGCAGATGGAGGTAGTCGAAGGCCTGCAGGAGCGTGTAGGTGAACTCCGTGTAGGAGATGCCGTCGGTGCCCTCCATCCGGGACCGGATCGAGTCCTTGGCCACCATCTGGTTCACGGTGACGTGTTTGCCGACGTCCCGGAGGAAGTCGAGCAGGGTGACGTCGCGGGTCCAGGTGTAGTTGTCCACGAACCGTGCGCCCTCGCCGAGGATCTGGACGAGCTGGGGCTTGATGCCCGCCAGGTTCGCCGCCAGGGTGCCCTCGTCGAGCAGGTTGCGCTCCTCCGAGCGCCCGCTCGGATCGCCGATCATGCCCGTGGCGCCGCCGGCCAGCGCGATGCACTCGTGACCGGCGTCGCGGAAGCGGCGCAGCAGCAGCAGGGGCACGAGGTTCCCGACGTGGAGGCTGTCGGCCGTGGGGTCGAACCCCGCGTAGACGACCATCGGGCCTTCGGCGAGACGGGCCGCCAGGCGGTCGCGGTCGGTGGTGTCGTGGATCAGCCCACGGGCCGCCAGGTCGTCGAGCAGGGCGTTGGCGCTCACCACGCCACTGTCGTCGTCGGCGCACCCGCCCATCAAGCCGGTTGCCCGCCCTGCGACTGGACAACCGCGGGGCGCGACGGGGACCCTGGCATGGTGGATCCCACGGTCGACACTGCGCCTCCGCCCCGCACGTCGGACGACGACCGGCGCATCACCCCCGGCCGCGTCGCCGCCACGGTCGTGGTGATCGTCCTCGTGGCCATGTGGGTGTACGCGTTCTCGGGCCTGGCGAGGAAGGACCCACCGGACCTGCTCGACGACGACCGGTTCGCGGCCGAGGCCGAGTCGATCTGTGCAGCCACCCGCGACGACCTCGCCGAGCTCCCCGCGGCCCAGGACGCCAGGTCACCGGAGGAGCGCGCCGTCACCGTGGCCCAGGCCAACGTCCTGCTCGAGGCCATGGTGGACGACCTCGCCGAGGTCGCACCCACCGACGGGGGACGCGACGAACGCATCACGGCGCTCTGGATCGACGACTGGCGCATCCACCTCGGCGATCGTGAGCGTTACGTCGCCGACCTCGAGGCCGGCTCCACCGAGCCCGCGCAGTTCACGGGGCGCGGGGGGCGGTCCATCACCGCAACCATCGACAACTTCGCCGAGGTCAACGCCATGGAGAGCTGCGCCACCCCGCTCGACCTCTGAGCGCACGGGTTCCCGGCTCCGGGGCCCGCCGATCGGCGAGGATGGGCGCATGCCCAGCTTCGGACTGCAGCTCCCCAACTTCGGCTTCGGCGTTCCCGACGACCAGCTCTTCGATCAAGTGGTGGCCCGGGCGGTCGCCGGCGAGGAGAGCGGCTTCCGCTCGCTCTGGGTGATGGACCACTTCTACCAACTGCCCGCCCTCGGCGGCGCCGACCAACCCATGCTCGAGGCGTACACCCTCCTCGGTGCGCTGGCGGCCCGCACCGAACGGGCGCAGCTGGGCGCACTCGTCACCGGCGTCACGTACCGGAACCCGGCCATGCTGGCCAAGATCGTCACCACCCTCGACGTCATCAGCAAGGGCCGGGCCGTCCTCGGGCTCGGCGCGGCGTGGCACGACGTCGAGCACACCGGGTACGGCTTCGAGTTCCCGGCTGTCGGCGAGCGCATGGACCGCCTCGAGGAGGCGCTGGAGATCTGTCGGGCCATGTTCGAGCGGGATCACGTGACCTTCGAGGGCGACCACTTCCGCACCGAGGACGCCCGGAACCTCCCGCGTCCCGTCCAGGCCGGCGGCCCCAGGATCATGGTCGGGGGCGGCGGCGAGAAGCGGACCCTGCGCCTCGTGGCGCAGCACACCGATGCCTGCAACCTCCACGGTGACCCCGCCATGATCCGCCACAAGCTCGAGGTGCTGCACCGCCACTGTGCCGAGGTGGGCCGCGACCCCGGCGAGATCCGGGTCACCCGTCTGGCCACCCTGGTGATCACCGGCTCGGCGCAGCAGACCGGCGAGCTCCAGAACTTCCTTGCCCGGGCGGCCGGCCCCGACGCCCTGACGACGAGCAACCTCGGCCAACCCGAGGAGATCGTCGCCCAGCTCCACGAGCTCGCCGAGGCCGGGGTCGAGGAGTTCATCTTCAACATGCCGCTCGCCGACCCGGACGCCATCCGCGCCGCCGGCGAGCTGTTCGCCGACGCCTTCGCGTGAGGCGCGCCTCAGGCGCCGACGCGGGTGGGTGGCGTGTGGACGTCGAAGTGCACGGTGCGGGCCACCACGGCGCTGTGGGGCGTCGCGCCGGGCTCGATGAGGCCGAGACGCTCGAACACGGCGAAGCGGGCCTCGTGCACCACGCACGGTCGCACCGCCAGCACGTCGTGCCAGACCGAGTACCTCCCGAGGCCACCGCGGCGGCGTTGGTACCAACCCACCATCGGGTGGGTCAGCAGCTCCAGGGTCTGGTCGAGGTCGCGGAAGCCGTCGAGCCGCTCGAGCGGGGCGCCGGTGGCGGACAGCCGACAGGACCCCTCACCCCACCCCTTCGCCTCGAACGACCACGAGCGGCACTCGTCGGAGTCCCACGTCCCGGCAATGGAGATCCGGTCGCGGTGCCACGGCATCTGCCACGCCCGCTTGGGGAGGGCCACGAACACGCTGTCTAGCGACGTCCCGAAGAACCAGACCCCCCGTTCGCCCCGGAAGGTGACGTAGGCGCGGTAGTTGACCTGCCCGCAGGACACCTTCACGAGCGGGAAGAACCGGAAGTGGAAGTCCCGGTCCAGGAACGGGACGGCCGACACCAGCGCGGCCGAGTCGCCGTCGTCGAAGGCGAAGGTGTCGGCCTCGACGCCTTCGGGCAGCACCGCCGAGAGCCGCTCGGGATCCACGCGGTACGACACCATCGCGAACTGATCCAGCTCTGTCGCAGCGTGGCACCACCGCGCCGGCGGCCGCTCCGTCCCGCCGAAGGTCACGGGCCGACGTTACGCGGTCCCGACACGTTGGGGTCACCGGCCACCAGCCACCGCCACTCGTGCTCGACGCCGGCGCTGAGGCCGATGCGCCGGGTGACCACGGGGGCTTCGGGTGGCGGCGTGCCGTCGTCGAGGATGCGCACGCCGAGGTCGCCGGCCACGAGATCGGCACCATCGAAGGCGCGGTCGATGCCGAAGGCCTGGCAGAGCTTGGCCGGCCCGCTGCACAGGTCCCGGTCCCGCTTGGCCGCGGCCCCCCGATCGGCCCGCATCTCGTCCAGGCCCTCGAGGGGGGCGGCGGCACGCAGCAGGACCGCGGAGGACTCCCCCACCTCGCCGCACACGGCGTTCGCGCACCAGTGCATGCCATAGGTGAAGTACACGTACAGGTGCCCGGCCCGGCCGAACATCGTGCGGGTGCGGGGGGTTTCGCCCCGGTAGCCGTGGCTGCCGGGGTCCTCGGCGCCGGCGTACGCCTCCACCTCGACGATGCGGGCGACTCGCGGCGCGGCGCCGTCGCGGCGGCGGACGAGGAGCTTCCCCAGGAGCTCGGGTGCCACCACCCGGCTGTCGCGCCGGTAGAAGCCCCGGGGCAGCCTCCGGGCCCGCACGGTCAGCTCGAGGCGCCGTCGAGCTCGGGGTGGACGCCGAGCTCGAGGTTGAGGCGCAGCTCGGGTTGCGCCCGGGGGGCGAAGCCGAGGTCGCGGTAGAGACCCTCACCCACCGACGTGGCGTGGAGGTCGATAACCTCGACGCCACGGCGACGGATCTCGTCGAGCAGGTGCACCATGATCGACCGGGCCGCGCCCCGCCGGCGGAAGCCCTCGTCGGTCGCGATGGAGCTGATGTACGCGGTGCGGCCGAGCACGTTCTGGCTGCCAGGGATGCGGACGTGGAACTCGACGAGGCCCGAGGCGATCGCGCCGCCGCCGTCCGGATGGTCGACCACGGCGCCGTAGAGCGCCTCGGTCCCGAGCAGTTCGACGAGGTGGTCGCGGCAGGACTCGACCCAGGCGGGGTCACGCGCCACGACGCCCATCGAGTCGAACATCACCTGGCGGAGGCGCAGGAGCTCGTCGACGTCGTCGAGGGTGGCGGCACGGGCCACGAGCGGCGCGCGGTCGCCCACCGGGTCAGGCCTCCGCGAGGCGCTCGGCGTCGGCGTCGAGACGGGCGCGGAAGCGCTCGATCTGGGCGGCCACCGGCACCGGGCCGGCGCCGCCGGGGGTCGTGCGGCGTGACGCCGCCACCCCGGGAGCGAGCAGTCCTGCCGCCTCGGGCCCCAGGTCGGGGTGGGCGGTCACCAGGTCGACGAGGGCGGCGCCGCCGTCGAGGGACTCCCGCACCAGGCCGCCGACGACGGCATGGGCGTCGCGGAAGGGCATGCCCCGGCTCACCAGCAGCTCGGCGAGGTCGGTGGCCGACGAGGTGGGGCTGTCGGCCGCGGCCCGCATGCGCTCGTGGTCCCAGGTGAGGGTGGCCACGAGGCCGTCGACCGCCGAGAGCCCGAGCGACACCTGGTCGAGCGAGTCGAACAGCGGCTCCTTGTCCTCCTGGAGGTCCCGGTTGTAGGCGAGGGGCAGGCCCTTGAGGGTCACCAGAAGGCCGGTCAGGTTGCCCACGAGGCGGCCGGCCTTGCCACGGGCCAGCTCGGCGATGTCGGGGTTCTTCTTCTGGGGCAACATCGACGAGCCAGTGGCGTAGGCGTCGTCGAGGCGGGCGAAGCCGAACTCCTCGGACGTCCAGAGCACGATCTCCTCGCCGACGCGGGACAGGTGCAGGCCGATCATGGCCAGCGCGAAGAGCGATTCCGCCACGAAGTCGCGGTCGCTGACCGCGTCGAGCGAGTTGTCGAAGGCGCGGTCGAACCCGAGGTCCAGGGCCACGCCGGTGGGGTCGAGGTCGAGCGACGAACCGGCCAGGGCCCCAGCGCCCAACGGGGAGACGTCGAGGCGGCGCCGGGCGTCGAGCAGGCGGTCGACGTCACGGGCGAGGGCCCAACCGTGGGCCAGCAGGTGGTGGGCGAGGGTGACGGGCTGGGCCCGCTGGAGGTGGGTGTAGCCGGGGAGGTACTCGTCGCCGGCCGCCTCCGCCCGGGCCAAGAGCGTGTGCTGGAGCACCAGCACACGCTCGGCCACCGCCCCGAGCTCCCGCTTGGTGAACAGGCGCAGGTCGGTGGCCACCTGGTCGTTGCGGCTGCGGCCGGTGTGCAGCTTGGCGCCGGCGGGCCCCGCCAACTCGGTGACCCGCCGCTCGACGGCGGTGTGGATGTCCTCGTCGGAGGCCACGAAGGCGAACGAGCCGTCGGCCAGCTCCTCCTCGACCGTGTCGAGGGCTCCCAGAACGGCCGAGGCCTCGTCGCCGTCGAGGATCCCGGCCCGGACGAGACCCTTGACGTGGACGCGCGAGCCCACGAGGTCGTCCGCCGCCAGGCGGCGATCGAAGGGCAGGCTGACCGTGTAGGCCAGCAGCTCCTCGGCGGGTCCGCCCGCGAAGCGGCCGTGCCAGAGCGTCATCAGAGCTTGGCCTCGGACCCGGGGCCCTGACGGGCGCTCCAGGTCTCGAGACCGAGGCCCCAGAGGCGCACGAAGCCCGCCGAGTCCTCGTGGCGGAAGCTGTCGTCGGCGTCGTAGGTGGCCAGGCCGTAGTCGTAGAGGCTGTGGGGGCTGCGCCGGCCGTTGACGTAGCAGTTGCCCGGCTCGAGGCGCAGGCGCACCTCGCCGGTGACCTTGCGCTGGCTCTCGTCGATGAAGGCGTCGAACGCGTCCTTGAGCGGCGAGAACCACAGGCCGTCGTAGATCAGCTCGGCGTACCGGGACTCGAGGCGGGCCTTCTCCCGGGAGAGGTCGCGCTCGAGGGTGATGGACTCGAGGTCGGCGTGGGCCAGGATCAACGCCAAGGCAGCCGGGCACTCGTAGGTCTCCCGGCTCTTGATGCCGACCCGGCGGTTCTCGACCATGTCGATGCGACCCCAGCCGTACGAGCCCACCACCTTGTTGACGTGGTCGATCAGCTCGACCAGGCCCATGGGCTGCCCGTCGACCGAGGCCGGGATGCCCTCCTCGAAGCCGATCTCGAGGTCACGGGGCTCGGTCTCGGTGGGGACCGTCATCGACCACACCCCCTGCGGCGGCACCCGCCACGGGTCCTCCATCTCGCCGCACTCGATGGCACGGCCCCACAGGTTGTCGTCGATCGAGTACACCTTCTCCTTCGTCGCCACGATGGGGATCTCGTGGCGGTAGGCGTAGAGGATCGAGTCCTCACGGGTCATGCCCCACGAGCGCACGGGCGCAAGGACGTCGAGGTCCGGGGCGAGAGCGCGCGTCGACACCTCGAAGCGCACCTGGTCGTTGCCCTTGCCGGTACAACCGTGAGCCACCGCGTCGGCGCCGTGGTAGCGGGCAGCCGCCACCAGGTGCTTCACGATGACCGGCCGCGAGAGCGCCGACACCAGCGGGTATCGCCCCTCGTACATGGCGTTGGCCTTCAGGGCCGGCGCCACGTAGTCCTCCGCGAACTCCTCGCGCACGTCGGCGACGACCGCCTCCACGGCCCCGGCCGCGAGGGCGCGCTCGCGCACCGCGTCCCAGTCACCTCCCTGGCCGACATCGGCGGCGAGGCACACCACCTCGACGCCCAGCTCCTCGATCATCCAGCGGACGGCCACCGACGTGTCCAGTCCACCGCTGTAGGCCAACACCACTCTCCTCACCATGCACCTCCTTCGTCGGTGCCCCTTCGGGATCCGACTCTCGTCGACTTCGCTGCTCCGCTCCGCTTCGCAGCCTCTCGAACCGCTCGCACGCCGTGCGTCCTGCCTGGCAGGCGACTCACTGCAGGCCGGCCAGGTCGCGGAGGCGGTCGGCGACCGCCGCGCCCGTCGTGGACTCCCCCACCACCACCATGAGGGTGTCGTCGCCCGCCACCGTACCCAGCACCTCGTCCAGGTTGGAGCGGTCGAGGGCCGAGGCGACGACGTGGGCCGAGCCCGGCGGCGTGCGCAGCACCACGATGTTGGCCGAACTGGCCACTTCGACCACCCAGTCACCGAAGACCCGGCGCAGGTGGTCCTCGGGGGCGACCTGGTCCTTCGGGAGCTCGGGGATCGCGTAGACCGACTCGCCGCCCCGCACGCGCACCTTGATGGCACCGAGGTCGTCGAGGTCACGCGACACCGTGGCCTGGGTGGCCACGACGCCGTCTTCGGCCAGCAACTCCACGAGCTGGGCCTGGTTGGTCACCGCCGCCTGCTCGAGCAGGCCCGCGATGCGGTGCTGGCGTTGCGTCTTGGACAGCCGTGCCGGCTCGCTCACGGTCACGCTCGCCCACCCGGCCCGTCCTGCACGGTCAGAAGCCAGGCCAACAGGCCCCGAGCGGTGTGCATCCGGTTCTCGGCCTCGCGCCAGATCCGGCTCCGGGGCCCGTCGACGACGTCGGCGGAGGCCTCCTCGCCCCGATGCGCGGGAAGGCAGTGCAAGAAGACGCCGGCGGGCGCGAGCCGCTCGACGACCGCGGTGTCCAGGGTCCAGCCCTCGAAGTCCCGCCGCCGCTTCTCGGCCTGCTCCTCCTGACCCATCGACGCCCACACGTCGGTACAGACGACGTCGGCGCCTTCGACCGCTTCCTCCGCCCGGTCGTGCACGGTGGGCTCGCCCCCGGCGGTGCGGATGCGGTCGAGGTCGACGGGGCCGAAACGGTAGCCGGGCGGGCACCCGAGGCGCACCTCCATGCCCATCATCAGCGCGGCGATGGCGATGGACCGGGCCACGTTGTTGGCGTCGCCGACATAGGCGAGGGTGCGCCCCTCGAGAGCGCCGAACTCCTGGCGGATCGTGAGCAGGTCGGCCAACGCCTGGAGCGGATGGGCCTCGTCGGAGAGCAGGTTGACGATCGGCACGCCCGACACCGCGGCCATGCGCTCCACCTTGGAGTGGGCGAACACCCGCGCCCCGATGGCCGCGTGGTAGCCGGCCAGGGTACGGGCGACGTCCTCGGTGGTCTCCCGGGTGTCGAGGCCGACCTCGTCGGCGTGGATGGTGATGGGGTGGCCGCCGAGCTGCACGACGGCCATCTCGGTGGAGTTGCGCGTGCGCAGGGAGGGCTTCTCGAACAGCAGGGCCATGCCCTTGCCCGCCAGCACCTGCGGCGGCGCCGGGTCCTCGGCCAGGTCGAGCACCGTCGTGAGCTCGACCGGGGTCAGGTCGTCGATCTCCAAGAAGTGGCGGGTCATGACAGGACCTGCTGGCTTCGTGCCGCCTTCGGCGTCACCCCTTCGGGATCCGAGTCGAGGACTGCCCGCTGCTCCGCTCCGCTGCGCAACGTCGATCTCACGACAGGACCTCCGAGAGGATCGAGACCGCTTCGTCGATCTCGTCGTGGGTGACGAGCAGCGGCGGGGCGAAGCGCAATGCGGTGGGCGTCACCCCGTTGACCACCAGGCCGGCGGCGAGGCAGTCGGCGGCCACCTGGCGGGCGTCGCGCCCGTCGAGCTCGGCCGCCAACAGCAGGCCGAGGCCCCGTACGTCGGTGACCGCGTCGAGGGCGAGCAGCCGCTCGGTGAGGTGGGCGCCGGCGTCGCGCGCCCGGGACGGGACGTCCTCGGCCTCCATCACTGCCAGCACCGCGCGGGCGGCGGAGGCGGCGAGGGGCTGGCCGCCGTAGGTGGTCGCGTGGTCGCCGGGCTGGAACGCGTCGGCCACCTCCTCGCGTGCCCAACAGGCCCCGATGGGCACCCCGTTGCCGAGGGCCTTGGCCATGGTCACCACGTCGGGGAGCACGTCGAAGTGCTGGTGGCCGAACCAGCGGCCGGTGCGCCCCAGGCCGGTCTGCACCTCGTCGACCATGAAGAGGAGGCCCCGCTCGTCGCAGAGGGCCCGGACACCCTGGAAGTAGTCCGCCTCGGCGACGTTCACGCCCCCCTCACCCTGCACGGGCTCGAGCAGGACCGCCGCGACGGTCGGGTCGATGGCGCGCTCGAGGTCCTCGAGGTCACCCCAGGCCACGTGGCGGAACCCCTCGGGGAGGGGTTGGAACGTCTCGTGCTTCTCGGGCTGGCCGGTGGCGTGGAGGGTGGCCAGGGTGCGGCCGTGGAACGAGCCGTAGGCACTCACCACGCCGTGGCGACCGTGCCCGCCCCACTTGCGGGCCAGCTTGATGGCGGCCTCGTTGGCCTCGGCGCCCGAGTTGGCGAAGAACACCTTCCCGCCACCGCCGAGGAGACGATCGAGGGCAGCCGCCGCCTGGCGACCCGGCACGGTGGCGAAGAGGTTCGACACGTGGAGCAGGGTGCGGGCCTGTTCGCAGAGCGCGTCGGCCACGACCGGGTGGGCGTGGCCGAGCGAGACGACGGCGAGCCCTCCGAGGAAGTCGAGGTAGCGCTTGTCGGTGTCGTCCCACAGCTCGGTGCCGGCCCCGCGCACGAAGGTGACCTGCGCCGGCGGGTAGGTGGTCATGAGCGGCGAGGGGGTGGTCATGGCGTGTCTCCGGTCGTGGCGCCGGCCTGGGGCCCGGTGACCATCGTCCCGATGCCGGCGTCGGTGAACAGCTCGAGGAGCACCACGTGGGGCACCCGGCCATCGAGGATGTGGGCCGACCCGACACCGTGCTCGACGGCGTGGATGCAGGCGGCGATCTTGGGGATCATCCCGCCGCTCATCACCCCGTCGTCGACGAGGCGCTGGAGGTCGGCGGTGGTGATCTCGCTGACCAGGGTGCTCGGGTCGTCGGCGTCCAGGCGCAGGCCCTCGACGTCGGTGAGGTAGATGACCTTGTGGGCACCGAGCGCTTCGGCCACCGCGCCGGCGCCGGTGTCGGCGTTGATGTTGTAGGCCTGACCGCCGGCGTCGGTCCCGATCGTGGAGATGACCGGGATGAGGTCCTCGGCGAGCAGGCGCTCGACGATGGTGGGGTTGACCGCGGCCACGTCGCCCACGAAGCCGAGGGCGGGGTTGCGGGCCGAGGCCTGGATGAGGCTGGCGTCGCCGCCCGACAGCCCGACCGCAAGGGGCCCGTGCACGTTGATGCCGGCCACGATCTCGCTGTTGATCTTGCCCTCGAGCACCATCCGGGCGACCTCGAGGGTCTCCGCGTCGGTGACCCGCAGGCCGTCGTGGAACACCGACTCCTTGCCGAGGCGGGCCAGCAGGTCGCCGATCTGCGGGCCGCCGCCGTGCACGATGACCGGCTTCGCTCCGACCCGCTGCAGGAGCACGACATCCTCGGCGAACTGGCGCGCCAAGGATTCCTCGACCATCGCGTTGCCGCCGTACTTCACCACCACGATCTGCCCGGAGAGGCGGGTGATGTAGGGCAGGGCCTCGACGAGGACGCCGGCGATCTGGGCCGGGTCGGTGATGCGGGAGGGGTCGGCGACCCCGGTCACGACGTGCCCATGTTCTCGTCGACGTAGGCATGGGTGAGGTCGTTGGTCAGGATGGTGAAGCGGCCGGCGCCGACGCCCAGGTCGACGGTGACGTCGAGCTCGGGCTCGGCCATGTGGTCGGCGACGGCACCGCTGTCGTGCTCGATCTCCACGCCGTGGCGGGCCACCATCACCCCGCCGTAGCAGACCGACAGGAGGGCCTGGTCGAAGTGCACGCCGGCGCTGCCGGCCTCGCTGGCGAGACGGCCCCAGTAGGGGTCCTCGCCGTACCAGGAGCACTTGCACAGGGCGCTGTCGGCGATGCGGCGGGCCGCCTCCTCCGCGTCGTCGTCGGAGGCGGCGCCGGTGACGTGCACCCGTACCAGCTTGGTGGCCCCCTCGGCGTCACCCGCCATCTGCTCGGCGAGGTGGAGGCAGGCGGCCGCGACGGCATCCCGGAAGGCCCCCGGCTCGGGGGCGCCGGCGCGCCCGCTGGCGAGGAGCAACACGGTGTCGTTGGTGCTCTGGCAACCGTCGACGCTCAGCGCGTTGAAGGAGTGGGCCACGCCCTCGTGGAGTGCGGCCTGGAGCCCGGCCGCGTCGACCGCGGCGTCGGTGGTGAGCACCGCCAGCATCGTGGCCATCTTGGGCGAGAGCATCGCCGCGCCCTTGGCCATGCCCCCGACCACCCAGCCGTCGCCCTGGACGACGGTCTCCTTGCGGTGGGTGTCGGTGGTCATGATGGCCTCGGCGGCGTCTGCCGCACCCTGCGGGCTCCGGGCCGAAGCGAGGGTGGGAAGCGACGCGGCCATGGCCTCGACGGGCAGGCGGTTGCCGATGAGGCCGGTCGAGCACATGAGCACGTGGTGGGGCGCGCAGCCCAGCTCGGCGGCCAGACGGCCAACCAGCTCCTCCGCGTCGGCGTGGCCCGCCTCGCCGGTGGCGGCGTTGGCGTTGCCGCTGTTGAGCAGCACGGCGGCGGCCTGGCCCTGGGCCTGGCGCAGGTGGGCCTGGCAGAGCTGGACGGGAGCCGCGGTCATCTTGTTGGGCGTGAACACACCGGCGGCCGCCACGGGCTGGCCGTCCTCGGTGGCCACCAGGGCGAGGTCGAGGGCCTCGGGGTCCTCCTTGACCCCGCCGTGGATGCCGGCGGCGACGAAGCCTGCGGCCGCGGTGACGCTCATGAGAACTCCTCGATCGGGGGGATGCGGATGGCGAGCGGGGTCACGGGTAGAGCCCCGCGGTGGGCAGGCCGGTGGCTTCCGGGAGGCCAAGGGCGAGGTTGGCGCACTGCACGGCCTGGCCCGAGGCGCCCTTGACCAGGTTGTCGATGGCGCAGAGGGTGACGACCCAGCCGGTGCGCTCGTCGGCCCGGGCGGTGACATGGGCGGTGTTCGACCCGAGGGTCGCCTTGGTGGACGGCGACCGCTCGCTGACCACCACGAAGGGCTCGTCGGCGTAGGCCTCGTGGAGCGCGGCGAGCACGGCCTCGGTGGACGTGGGTGCCACCGGCCGGGCGTAGCAGGTGGCCAGGATCCCCCGGTTCATCGGCGCGAGGTGCGGGGTGAACAGCACCTCGGTGCCGAACACCATCTCCATCTCGGGTGTGTGGCGGTGGCCCAGCAGGCCGTAGGCGGTGAAGTCCTCGTCCACCGTGCAGAACGTGGTGTTGGGCTTCGGCGGCCGTCCGGCGCCGGACACCCCGCTGGCAGCATCGACCACGATGCCGGTGGGCGCCACGAGGCCCGAGCGCACGAGCGGCCCGAGTGCGAGGTTGGCGGCGGTGGGATAGCAGCCCGGGACCGCCACCGCGGCGGCGCCTGCGAGCTCGTCCCGGTAGACCTCGGGGAGCCCGTAGACGAAGCGCTCGAGCAACTCAGGAGCAGCGTGGGCATCGCCGTACCACTGCGGGTACAGCGCCGGGTCCTTCAGGCGGAAGTCGGCGGCGAGGTCGACGACGTGGGGCACCCGGTCGAGCAGGTCGGGCACCAGTGCCTGGGAGGCGCCGTGGGGCAGGCCCAGGAAGACGAGGTCGAGCCCCTCGACCCCGGCGGCGTCATAGGGAGCGAAGACGAGGTCGCCATAGGCGGCCGCGAGGCTCGGGTAGAGATCGGCGACCGCGATGCCGGCCTGACTGTCACCCGTGGCGAGCACCAGCTCGAGCTCGGGGTGGCCGGCGCACAGGCGCAGCAGCTCGGCGCCGGTGTACCCGGACGCCCCGATGATCCCGACCTTGCTCATGGTGCACCTGTGGCCATTCGCAAGAGCATACGAAGTCACGCATTTCTATGCAAAGTCATTCCGTGCGCCACGGGACAGGTGCCGCAGGCGTCCGCGGGCCGAGGGGGCGCGCCTCAGCGAAGGGTGGCGCCGTGCGCCGTCTCGACCGCTTCGATCAGACGGGTGCGGGCCTCCCCCACCTCGGCATCGGTGAGGGTGCGGTCCGGCGCCTGGAAGCGCAGGGCGTAGGCGAGGCTGCGGCGGCCTTCGGCGAGACCTGCGCCCCGGTAGACGTCGAAGAGCCGGACATCGGCGAGCAGGTCGCCGCCCGCGTCCCGCAAGGTGGCTTCGACGGCGCCCGCGGGGACGGCCTCGTCGACCTCGAAGGCCAGGTCGATGTCGCTCGACGGATACCGGCTGACCTCGCGGTACCGGCGCTCACCGTGGGGCAGGGCCAAGAGGGCGTCGAGGTCCACCTCGAGCCACGCCACCCGCTCACCGAGGTCGTAGTCCGCCACCACCCCGGGGTCGATCTCGCCGACGAGGCCCACGCGCTGGCCGGCGACGACGACGTGGGCCGTGCGGGTCGGGTGCAGGCCGGCGGAGGATGCCTCGATGCCTTCGGGGTCGAGGGCGGCGTCGGCGAAGCCCAGGGCCTCGGCGACCAGGCGCCACACCTCGACCGCGGCCGGCGCCTCCGCCTCGCCGAGGATCACGGCGAGCACCTCGCGCTCGTCGGGCAGCTGCTGGCCTTCGGGGGGTACCCCGAAGACGTGGCCGATCTCGAACAGCGACACACCGCGGTTGCGATGGCGGGTGTTGTAGGCCAGCGCGCCGAGCAGCCCCGGGCGCAGCGACGGGCGCAGGATGGACTCCTCGGCGGCGAGCGGGTTGGTCACCGTGACCCGGGGGCCGTCCAGGCCGGCCCGCACGAGGTCGTCCGGAGCGAGGAAGGGCAGCGGGAGCGCCTCGCTGATGCCCAGGCCGGCGAGCACGTGACGGAGCTGGCGACGCTCACGCTGGCGCTCGGTCAGCCCGCCCGTGTGGACGCCCGGCGGGCGCCGCCGCGGGATGGCGGCGTACGAGTGGTGGCGGGCCACCTCTTCGATGACGTCGATCTCGGTGGCCACGTCGGGCCGGAAGCCGGGCGACGTCACGGGCTGGGCGTCGCCCTCGGCGGGAGCCACGTCGAAGCCGATGGGGCGCAGGTAGCCCGCGATCTGCTCGGTGGTGAGGTCGGTGCCGAGGATGGCGTTGACGCGCGGCGTGCGCACCCGGATGGGCGCCACCGCGGGAAGGTCGCCCCGCTCGTCGATGAAGCCCGGCGCCACCGTGGCGCCGGCCTGGGTGGCGAGCTCGCAGAAGCGGTCCAGGGCCAGGTCGATGCCGAAGGGGTCGAGCCCCCGCTCGTAGCGCATGGACGCCTCGGAGCGCAGGCGGAGGCGCTTCGACGTGCGGGCGATCATCATCGACGGCCACCACGCCATCTCGAGCAGCACCGAGGTGGTCGAGGCCGAGATCTCGGTGGAGGCGCCGCCCATGACGCCGGCGATGCCGATGGGCACGTCGTCGCCATCGGTGATGAGGGTGTCCTCGGCGATGACGGACCGCTCCACGTCGTCGAGGGTGACGATGCGCTCGCCGTCGCGCGCGGCCCGCACCCGCAGGGTGCCGCCGGCCACGAGGTCGAGGTCGTAGGTGTGGTTCGGGTGGCCCAGCTCGAGCATCACGTAATTCGAGAGGTCCACGATGCTGTTGATGGGGCGCATGCCGAGGGCGGTGAGCCGGTTGGCCAGCCACTGCGGCGAGGTGCCGACGGTGATGTCGCGCAGGACGCGGGCCCCGAAGCGACCGCAGCGGTCGGCGTCGACGATCTCGACCCGGGCGATGCCCTCCGCCGACGCGCCCGACTCGGCGAACACGGGCGTGGGCAGGGTGAAGGGGGCGCCGAGGCGGGCGGCGAGATCCCGAGCCACGCCGGCCACGGACATGGCATCGGGCCGGTTGGGGTTGATCTCGAGGTCGTAGAGCACGTCGGCCTCGACGCCAAGGGCGTCGCGCAGCGGGGTGCCCGGCACCAGGCCGTCGGAGAGGACGAGGATGCCGCCGGCGTCGCCGCCGAGACCGATCTCGGCCGCGGAGCACAACATGCCGTTCGACCACTCGCCCCGCAGCTTGCGCCGGGCGATCTCCATGCCGTTGGGCATGACCGTGCCGAGGGTGGCGAGCGGCACGAGGTCGCCGACGGCCATGTTGAACGCGCCGCAGCAGATCTGGAGGGCCTCTCCGTCGCCCGCATCCACGTCGACGAGCTGGATCTTGTCGGCGTCCGGGTGCTTGCGCAGGTCGAGGACCCGCGCCACGACGATGCCGTCGAGCCCCTCCCCCAGGTGCTCGATGGACTCGACGGCCATGCCGAGGTCGCTCATCACCTCGCCGAGCGCGACGGGGTCGCCCTCGAGGGGCGCGAACTCACGGAGCCAGGACAGCAAAACCCTCATCTCAAGACCTACTTGACCGGTTCGGTGACGTTGCGGAGCGAAGCGGAGCAGCGACGAGCGCTCTGATCGGAGGCCGAAGGCGCTCCGAGGGACGAGGAGCCAATGTGATGCACCTTCAGAACTGGCTCAGGAAGCGGATGTCGTTGGTGAACAGCTCACGGATGTCGTTGATCCCGTGGCGGTTCATGGACAGGCGGTCGGTGCCGAAGCCGAAGGCGAAGCCCGACCACTCCTCGGGGTCGTAGCCCACGTTGGCGAACACGTTGGGGTGGACCATGCCGCAGCCCCCGAGCTCCATCCAGCCGGTGCGGCCGCACGTCTGGCAGCCCTCGCCGAGGCAGAACAGGCAGTTGATGTCGTACTCGGCAGACGGTTCGGTGAACGGGAAGTACGACGGGCGCAGCCGTGAGTGGATGGCGCCGCCGAAGTAGGCCGTGGTGAACGCCTCGAGGGTGCCGGCGAGGTCGGCGAAGGTGATGCCCTTGTCGACCACGAGCCCCTCGATCTGGTGGAAGACCGGCATGTGGCTGGCGTCGGCGGTGTCCCGGCGGTACACCCGGCCGGGCATGATCG
Organism: Acidimicrobiales bacterium; assembly: GCA_016794585.1. Taxonomy (NCBI): domain Bacteria; kingdom Bacillati; phylum Actinomycetota; class Acidimicrobiia; order Acidimicrobiales; species Acidimicrobiales bacterium. The sequence goes on along the minus strand of JAEUJM010000047.1, from coordinate 130,935 downwards.
AGTAGATCGGCGGGGGGCCGCCCTCCATCACCCGGATCTGCACCGGTGAGGTGTGGGTGCGCAACACGGTGCTCTCGGGCGGGCCGAGGTCCACGTAGAGCGTGTCCCACATGCTCCGCGCCGGGTGCGACTCGGGGATGTTGAGGGCCTGGAAGTTGTACCAGTCGGTCTCGACCTCAGGGCCCTCGGCCACGGTGAAGCCCATGCCCACGAACACGTCCTCGAGGCGGTCGTGGGTCTGGGTCACGAGATGGAGGTGGCCGAGCGAGCGCTCGGCGATGGTCTCGGTCAGATCGAGGCGCTCGGCCTCGAGGCGAAGGAGGCGCTCCGCCGCCTCGAGGGCGTTGCGTCGGGCGTCGAGGGCCGCCTGCACCCGGGCGCTGGCCTCGTTGAAGGCCCGACCGACGGCGCGACGTTCCTCCTCGTCGAGGTCTCGCAGCCCCTTCTTCAGCTCGCCGAGCGCCGACCGCTTGCCCAACAGCTCGGAACCGAGCGCGTCGAGCTCGGCCAGGGTGCCGACTGAGGCCGCGCGTGCCTCGGCGTCGTCGACGATCCGTGCGAGCTGCTCGATCATCGACACGTGCGGAGGGCCTCCTGGGGACGGGGAGCACCGACGATAGTGAGCGGCACCCGGTGGGCGGTCATCGGCGCCAAGGCTAGGGGTGACCCGTCGCCACGGACGACGGGTTTGCGCCGCCGGCCCGGCGCTGGCGGGCGGCCTCGAAGCACAGAACGGCGCCTGCCGCAGCCACGTTCAGCGACTCGGCCCGGCCCTCGATGGGGATGGCCACCACCTGGTCGACCGCGGCCTGCACGCCGGCGGGAAGTCCCGCCGCCTCGTTGCCCAAGAGGAGCGCCACCGGGCCGGTGAGGTCGCAGTGGTCGTAGTCGATCGGGCCGTCCGCGGCCGTGCCGATGGTGCGCAGGCCGCCCTCGTGCAGGGCTGCGAGCGCCGAGGCGACGTCGCCGGCGAGCGCCACCGGGAGATGGAACAGCGCCCCGGCGGAGGCGCGCACGCACTTCGGGTTGAAGACGTCGACGCTCTGACCCGCGACCACCACGCCGGCGGCACCGGACGCCTCGGCCGTGCGCAACAAGGTGCCGGCGTTGCCGGGGTCGCGCACGTCGAGCAGGACCACCACGGGCCGCTCCGCGCCCCCGTCGGGACAGGCCGCGCCCAGCACGGCGCCGAGGGGCGCATCGCACCAGGGGGCCACCGCGATCACCGGCTGAGGGGTCACGGCGTCGGTGACGCGGGCCAGGGTCCCGGGCTCGAGCTCGTGGACGGCGACGCCCAGCGCCCGGGCGCGGTCCGCGAGGTCGACGGCGGCGGCCTCGTGGAACACGGCCTCGAGTTCGATGCCCGCCGCCAGCGCCGCCTCGACGACGTGTGGGCCCTCGAGGACGAAGGCCCGCTCGTCGACACGCTCGCGACGGCGGCGAGCCAGCCGACGCACCCGCTGCACGCGGGGGTTGCGGGCGGCGAGCGGCGTCACGACCTTCCGACCTCGGGGCCGGTGCGGATCGGGACGCCCGCTCGCCGGCAGCGCGTGATCAGTCGGCCGCGGCGCTGGCCTCGTCGGCCACCTTCACCAGCGCGCTGAACGCGGCGGCGTCGGTGACGGCGAGGTCGGCCAGGACCTTGCGGTCGACCTCCACCTCGGCGAGGCGCAGGCCGGAGATGAAACGGCTGTAGCTGGTGCCGTTCTCGCGGCAGGCGGCGTTGATGCGCTGGATCCAGAGCTTGCGGAACTCGCCCTTGCGTGCCCGCCGATCGCGGTAGGCGTACTGCAGCGAGTGCATGACCTGCTCGTTGGCGGCACGGTAGCTACGGCTCTTGTTGCCGTAGTAGCCCTTGGCCCGCTCCAGCGTGGCGCGGCGGTGCTTCTTGGAATGGACGGCGCGCTTGACTCTGGCCATCGGGGTTCCTTTCGAGACGTCGGGGGGAAGGTGAGACCGGCGGAGACGCCGGCGGGGCTCAGATGCCGAGTTGGCGCTTGACCTTGGCGCGGTCGCCTGCGGTGAGCTCGGTCTCGCCGGCCAGGCGGCGGGTGCGCCGGGACGACTTCTTCTCGAGGATGTGGGCCCGGTACGCCTTGCGGCGCATGATCTTGCCGGACCCGGTCACCTTGAAGCGCTTCTTCGCGCCGCTGTGGGTCTTCATCTTGGGCATGTCGTCGTCTCCGGTGGGGTCGGGACCTAGGTGGGCTCGGCCGGCGGTTCGGCCGCGGTGGCCACCTCGGCGGTGGGGGAAGGGGTGGGTGCGCTGGAGGGGGGATCGGCGGCGGGCTGCTGGGCCTGGGGCTCGGCTCCGGGTTCGACGCCGGACTCGATGGCGGCCGCATGGGCCTGCTGGGCCTTGCGGTCGGGCACGAGGACCATGGTCATGTTGCGACCGTCGACCTTCGGCACCACCTCGACGCGCCCCGTGTGGGCCACCGCCTCGGCGACGTTGTCGAGGATCCGCTTGCCGAGCTCGGGGTGTTGCATCTCCCGACCGCGGAACATGATCGTGACCTTGACCTTGTGGCCCTCGTCGAGGAAGTGCTCCACCTTGCGAGTCTTGGTCTCGAAGTCGCCGGCACCGATCTTGGGCCGGTACTTCATCTCCTTGACCACGACGTTCGTGCTGTTGCGGCGGGATTCCTTGGCGCGCTGGGCGGCCTCGTACTTGTACTTGCCGTAGTCCATGATCCGACAGACCGGCGGGTTGGCCTTGTCGGCCACCTCCACCAGGTCGAGGTCGAGGCCACGGGCCATCTGCAGGGCTTCGGGCAGGGGCTTGATGCCGATCTGCTCGCCGTCGGGGGCTACGAGTCGTACCTCACGGGCCCGGATCTTCTCGTTGATCCGAGGCTCGTTGTTGGCCGGGGGCGCAGCTATGGCCGATCACTGCTCAATGCGCAACTCCTTGAGATGGGGGCTGGGAAGGACGGTGCTGCCGGTGGCGGCGCCTCGGTCCTCGCCACCGGGAGGTGAAAAGCACGAAAGGCGGACGCCGGGAAAGCCGACGTCCGCCGACCCACCGGCGAGCCGGTGGGGGGAGGTTGCATCGACCCGGGCGCACCATCGGTGGCCGGGTGGGGACCCGAAGGGCCCCGCTTTCCGATTCAGTTGCGGTCCTACACTACCAGCCATGACCCCGATCAGGACAGGTGGGACCACCCGATGAGCAGTCTCTGGACACCAGGCGGCGAGGTCCCGGTCGACCGGGAGGCCCCGCAGCAGGCCCCGGCGGCCGACCCCGACGGCGACATCGACCCGGCCGACCTGCTCGCCGCGATCCTCTCGAGCATCCCCGAGGACCAGCGCGACGAGTTCCAGGCCGCCTTCGCCGAGCTCACCGACGAGGAGCGGGACAACTACCTCCAGGCGATGCTCCAGCGGGCGGAGATCCAGCGCCAGGTGGTCGAGTCGCCCGTCGAGATGCAGATCGCCAACCACGCCGCGGGCCTGTTCGAGCTGGCCGCCCTGCACCTCCAGCACCCGCCGCCGCACCTGCCGGAAGCCAAGCTGGCCATCGACGCACTCGCCGGCCTGCTCGGTGCCGTGGGTGACCAGTTGGGTGATCAGGGCGCCGAGCTCCGGGCCATGCTCAGCCAGATCCAGCTCGCCTTCGTCCAGGTGCAGGGCAGCGCAGGTGACGGCGAGGCGGAGGCCCCCGACGCCTGACGTCTTCGCCGACGGACGGCCCTTCTTCGAGGCCGTGGCCGAGATCGTGCCCGACCTGCTCGATGGCGCCTCGATGAAGGCGTCGGGGTGGAGCGTCAAGGTGTGGTTCGACGAGCCCAAGGAACACTACGAGGTGCAGTGGCTCCAGGGCCGCGACGTCGAGGTGGGGTTCCACGCCGAGCACCGCGACGCCGTCCGCAACGACGCCGTCCTCGCCGCGCTCGTGGCGGGCGAGGGGACCTGGCGGGCCGAGCTCGGCGCCGACCCGGTGGCCGGCGGGTTCGTGGGCGGCCGCCCCGAGCACTGGCGGCGGGTCTCCGAGGTGTGGGAGGCCCCGGACCTGGGCTCGGTCGACCTCGCCATGGAGGCCGCCGATCGCCTCGCCTCGTACGCCGAGGCCCTGGAGGCCTTCCGGGCGCGGTGAGTCAGCGGCCGGCCATGCGCTCGTACTGCGCTCGCCGGAAGGCTCCCGGCGCGTCGGGATCCGGGAGCAGCAGGTCCATCTGGTTGTCCCTCGGGGCCAGCGCCGCCTCGTCGAGCAGGCCGCGGAACGTGCAGGTGGTCCCCTCGCACACGAAGGCGAGGGCGACCCCGGCGACCTGACCGTTCACCACGAAGAGCCCCGCGGTGGGCAGCGGGCCCTCGACGTCGAGCACCGTGCCGACCTGGACGAGCGGGATCGTCGTGGAATCGGCGGTGTGGTCCTCGACCGGCTCGAACGTCTGCCAGCGCACGCCCGAGTCGCCACGCACGTCGAGCACGTCGACCGGCTGGCCGACGAGGTCGGTGTAGGGCTCCACCGGGGCCAACCCACGCTCGTCGAGGAGACCGGGGAGCCAGGTCTCGTTCCGGGCGGACACCGGGAACACGCTGTCCACGTAGACGGGTCGCAACAGCTCGTTGGGAGCAACCGCCTTGTCGTCGCGCCGCTCGGCCGGATCGAGGAGCGACTGCCCGTCGAACGACCAGTCGGTGTCGATCTCGAGGGCGTCCACGATGGTGGGGAGCACGTCGATGGTCAGCGCGTTGATGTCGTTCACCTCGCCGGCGCCCTGACCCGGGTACTTGACGAACAGCGGGACGGAGAAGATCTCGGCTTCGGTGCCCTCCACGGGCACCCGTCCGGGCTGGCCCGGGGTGAACGCCTCACCGTGATCGGCCACCACCACGACCAGGGTGTCGTCCCAGGTGCCGAGCGCCTGGAGGCGATCCATCAGCGCCTCGATGCGCCCGTCGACGTACTGCACCTGCATCAGGTGCATGCGCAGCCCCTCGCGGACCAGCACCGGGTCGGCGGACCACCGCCCCGTGTCGTCGATGCCGGGCTCGGGACCGGGGTCGGTGAGGGGCAGGCCGCTCGCGGTCATGAGCCACGGGGTGTGGGGCAGGAGGACGTGCGCATAGGACAGCGTGCGCTCGGCGTCGGCCGGGAACCGCTCGATCCAGGCATCGAGGTCGCGGCCCTGCGCCTGGGGGTCAGCGGCGTTCTCGTCCACCGCGCCGGGAACGGCAGCACCGTCGGTCTCCGCGACCACCGCCTCACGATCGAGGAAGTCGCCCCACGATCGATCGACGGGCGCCAGCGAGGACCGCAGGCCCGGCGGGAGCACCACGTGGCCGAACACGAGCGCGGTGTCGGCCAGGGCGTCCCCGAGCCCGGCTGCTGCGGGGGTCGACGCCGTCGTCGGGCACAGCGACTGCGGGCAGAGGCGGGCGACGGTCTCGTGGACGTCGAACTCGTAGCTGCCGCCCAGCAGCGTGAACAGGTTGTCCGGGTACTCCGCCGAGGTGGGCAGCTCGGCCTCCGGCACGATTCCGCTGAGGGTGGCCGGCACGCTGCGGTTCGTGCCCGACGAGACCGTGGAGGCGTTGCGGTACCAGGTGCTCTCGGCCGCGAGCCGGGCGAAGCCGGGGAAGCGCGCCTCGTTGATGGTGCCGTCGGAGCGCATGATCGAGGCGAGGGGGAGTTCGTCGAGCTGGAGCAGCACGACCGGCGCCGGCGATCCCACCGTCACCGACGTCGCGGCCTCGGCTTCGTGACCGAAGAGCAGCGACGAGGTCTCGGAGGCGAACAGGAACGCACCCAGCACCAGAAGGGGCGCGAGGGCGAGGTAGCGCAGACCGAGGGCGAGGGACGGCGAACGCCGCAGCCCCACGATGACGGCCCCGCCCACCGCCAGGGCCATTGCCATCGTCACCACGTCCGACCCGGCCGCGACGTGACGGGCGAGGCCGGCGCCCAGCAGCGCACCGAGCAGCCCGACGAGCCCGAGGTGCACGAGGTGTCCGGCCCGCTCGTCGATCGCGAAGACCACCAGCTCGGCCAGGAGCAACAGCGCAGGGAGACCGAGCGTGAGCAGCAGGGCCAGTGCCAGGATCTCGCCGTTGCCGAGCCCGGTCGCCACGAAGTACGTGGGGTTGCGACCCAGCAGGTCCAGCAGAGGCTGCGCCACGGCGAGGGCGGCGAGCCCCAACAGCTGGGCACCGTTGTGGGTGACCAGGTGGGCGAGCGTGGGACGTCTCGACGATCGGGCGGCGAGCTCGGTACTCATCTCGACCACAGCGGCGATCGTACCCCTCGGATACCGCCGGTCTCCTTCAGTGGAGCGCGCTCCCGGGACGCTCCTCGTCGAGCACCAGGCCCATGACCACGGCGTCCCACAGCTCGCCGTTCTTGCGGGGGTAGTGGCGGCGCAGGTAGCCCTCCTGCACGAAGCCCATGCCCTCGTAGAGCCGGCGGGCGGTGTCGTTGTGGGGCCACATCTGGAGCTCGAGCTTGTGGGCGCCGGCGTCCTGGGCCCAGTCGATGGCGGCCTGGAGCAGCGCGCGCCCCACTCCCCTGCCCCGCCACCCGTCGGCCACGCACATGCCCAGATGGGCGACGCCGTAGGAAGCCAGCTCGATGCCGAGGTTGGCGATCAGCGCACCGCCACCGTCCACTGCCACGAAGCTGCCCGTGCCCGGCCGCCCCGGACGCAGGCGGGCACGGTCGCCCTCCTCGTCGAGCGGGAGCTCGGCCCCGATCCACCGACCCTCGCCGGCCACGGCGACACGCAGATCCATGACGGCGTCGAGGTCGTCGACCGCCATCGGTCGGATGGTGAAGGTCCGGGTGTCAGCCACCGCGGGCGGCGGGCCGCAGGTTGGTCGCCTCCCAGCGGCCCATGCGGCCGGGGACCACCTCGAAGTCGACGGCGGCGCCCACCTCGATGGTGCGGGTGCCGTCGGCGATGGCCGTGCAGTGGAAGAAGTGCTCCTGGCCGTCGGCGTCGTCCACCACGGTGCCGATGCCCCGGGGGTCGTCGAAGCTGACCACGCTGCCCGTCGCCATCGCGGGTGCGCTCAGGCCTTGGGGAGCTGGCGCAACAGGTCCACCATCTCGATGGCCGTCACGGCGCACTCGTAGCCCTTGTTGCCGGCCTTGGTGCCCGCCCGCTCGATGGCCTGCTCGATGGTGTCGGTGGTGAGCACCCCGAACACGATGGGCACCCCCGTCTCGAGCTGCGCCGCCTGCACGCCGGACGCGCACTGGCCGGCCACCACGTCGTAGTGCCCGGTCGCGCCGCGGATCACCGCACCGAGCGTGACCACCGCGTCGACCTCGCCGGAGGCGGCGAGGCGCTTGGCCACGAGGGGGATCTCGAACGACCCCGGGGCCCAGACCTCGGTGATCGAGCCCTCGTCCACGCCGTGGCGCAGGAGACCGTCACGGGCCCCGGCCAGCAGACGCTCGGTGATGAGGTCGTTGAAGCGCCCGCACACGAGTGCGATCCGCATCCCGGCGCCGTTGAGGTTGCCGCTGTAGGTCGTCATCGTCGGGACCCTTTCCGGTCGGTGTGGCGGAGTGCCTGGTCAGACATCATCGAGGCCCTCCAGCAGATGGCCCATGCGCTCCCGCTTGGTGCGCAGGTAGTGGATGTTCTCGGGGTTGGGGATGGACTCCAACGGCACCCGCTCGACGACCTCGAGGCCGAAGCCCTCGAGGCCACCGTACTTGGCAGGGTTGTTGGTCATCAGGCGCATCGTGGTGATGCCGAGGTCGACCAGGATCTGGCTCCCGATGCCGTACTCCCGGTTGTCGATGGGCAGGCCCAGCTCCACGTTGGCGTCGACGGTGTCGTGGCCGGCCTCCTGCAGGGAGTAGGCCCGCAGCTTGTGACCGATGCCGATGCCCCGGCCCTCGTGGCCCCGGAGGTACACGAGCACGCCCAGTTCCTCCGCGGCGATGCGGGCCATGGCCGCGTCGAGCTGGAGGCCGCAGTCGCAGCGCAGCGAGCCGAAGATGTCACCGGTGAGGCACTCGCTGTGCACCCGCACGAGCACGTTGTCCTCGCCCTGCACGGCGCCCCGGACCATGGCGACGTGCTGCTCGCCGTCGAGCAGGGACTCGTAGCCGTAGCAGGTGAAGTCGCCCCACTCGGTGGGGATGCGGGCCTCGGCGGTGCGCTTCACCAGCTTCTCGTTCTGGCGGCGGTACCGGATGAGCTCCGCGATCGAGATCATCTTCAGGCCGTGCTCACGGCTGAACTCGAGCAGGTCGGGCACACGGGCCATCGTCCCGTCGTCCATCACGAGCTCGCACAGCACGCCGGCGGGGTACAGCCCCGCCATGCGGGCGAGGTCCACTGCGGCCTCGGTGTGGCCGGCCCGCTTGAGCACGCCGCCCTCCGAGTAGCGCAGCGGGAAGATGTGGCCCGGGCGGGCGAGATCGGCCGGGCGGGTGGCCGGGTCGATGAGGGACTGGATGGTGGCCGACCGGTCGGCGGCCGAGATGCCCGTGCTGGTGCCCTGGCGCACGTCGACGCTGTAGGTGAAGGCGGTGCGCTGGGCCTCGGTGTTGTGGCTGACCATGAGGGGGATGTCGAGCTCGTCGAGACGCTCGCCCGTCATGGGCACGCAGATCAGACCGGACGTGTGGCGCACGAAGAAGGCGATCTTCTCGGGCGTGGCGTGCTCGGCCGCCATGATGAGGTCGCCCTCGTTCTCGCGGTCCTCGTCGTCGACCACGACCACGATCTCGCCGCGGGCGATGGCCTGCACCGCCTCGTCGACGGTGTTGAAGGGGTTCTTGTGCTCGGCCATCAGGCCTCCTGTGCGGGGGTTGCGAGGGGGATGTCGAAAGCGGCGCCGGGTTCGGCGTCATGGGTGAGCAGGCGCTCGGTGTACTTGGCGATGACGTCGACCTCGAGGTTGACGAGGTCGCCGGGCTGGCGGGCGCCGAGGGTGGTGACCTCGGCGGTGTGGGGGATGACGGCCACGGAGAAGCCGTCCTCGAGGGGCTCGACCACCGTGAGGCTGACGCCGTCGACGGTGATGGACCCCTTCTCGATCACGTAGCGGAGCAGGTGGGCGGGCATGCGCACCCGCAGGTCGGGGACGGGAGCCACGACCTCGCCGACCGCGTCGACGTGGCCCTGCACCAGGTGACCGCCGAGGCGGTCCATCAGCCGCACGGGGCGCTCTAGGTTGACCGGGTCGCCGGCCTTCAGTCCGCCGACGCTGGTGCGCTTGAGGGTCTCGTCGCTGACGTCGGCCTCCCACCACGTGGGCGGGTCCGCGGGGTCGAGGGCCACGATGGTGAGGCAACAGCCGTTGACCGCGGTGGAGTCGCCGAGGCCGGCGCCTTCCAGCACCCCGCCAGCGGCGATACGGATGCGCACCCCGTCGGGGCTCGGCTGGACCGATTCCACCCTCCCCAGCTCTTCCACGATCCCGGTGAACATCAGTCGGCTTCCTCTCGGAGGGGGGCGAGCTCGAGGCGCACGTCGGCGCCGACCTGGCGCACCGAGCGGACCTCGCCCCGCCACACGTCGTCGATGGTGGCGGCGCCCGGCCCGGCGAACAGGCCGCGGGCGTCATCGCCCCCGAAGAGCGCCGGCGCCAGGTACAGCACGTACCGGTCGACCAGGCCTTCGCGGTGGAACTGGCCGGCCACCGACGCCCCACCCTCGACCATGGCCTGGAGCACGCCGCGCTCCCCCAGCTCGTCGAGCACCTCGGTGAGGGGGCCGTCGAGCTCGAGCGCGGGAAGCACCTTCGCCCCCTCGGGGGCCCGGCCGAGCACCACCCGCAGGGGGTCCACTCCCTCGGCGTCACGCACGGTGAGCGACGGGTCGTCGGCCCGTACGGTGCCGGCGCCCACGATGATCGCGTCGCTCTCGGCCCGCAAGGCGTGGGCGTCAGCGCGGGCCTCGGGGCCGGTGATCCACTGGCTGGTGCCGTCGGGGGCGGCGGTGCCGCCGTCGGCGGAGGCCGCCAGCTTCAGGACCACCCACGGGCGGCCCGTGGTGCGGTGCTTGACGTAGGGGGCGAGCTGCTCGGCCACGAGCTCCCGGCCCACGCCCTCGACCACCTCGACGCCGGCGTCACGCAGCTTCTGCGCCCCCCGGCCGGCCACCTTCGGGTCCGGGTCCTCCAGTGCGAAGACCACCCTGGCCACGCCGGCCTCGATCAGGGCGTCGGCGCACGGGCCGGTGCGCCCCTGGTGAGAGCACGGCTCGAGGGTGCAGTGCACGGTGGCGCCTCGGGCCATCTCCCCCGCCGCGTCGAGGGCGACGCGCTCGGCGTGGGGTCCACCGGGCGGCTGGGTGGCGCCCTCGAAGGTGCTGCCGTCGGCGGCGGAGAGCACGCAGCCCACCCACGGGTTGGGCGACGTGGAGACGCGCACGGCGGACGCGAGCGTCACGGCTCGTGCCATCACCGCCTCGTCCTCCGACGTGCCGTCCACTCGTTGGTGCTCCTCAGCGTGCGCAGGCAAGGGTGCGCGCGCCAGAGGTCCTGGCGTGGTGGCACCCTCGCTCCCATCCGGACTGTGACCGTCGGCTCCGGAACTTCCCCGGATCGGCCCGGGCCCGAGGGCCAGGGTTCGCAGGCTGTACTGCCGGTCGGGACTTTCACCCAAAACCCCGCGAGGGGTTGTCTTCAAATTTAGAACCGATTCTAATTTTGCCGGACCGTTCGGTCAACCCGACGTCCCGACGCTACCGGCGCCGTCGGTCAGGGCGTCAGTGCTCGCGGTGGCCGGCGAGGAGGCGGAGGGCGTGAGGGACGACGTCGAGGACGGCGTCGAGGGTCTCGATGCAGCCCTTGGTGGACCCGGGTGTGTTGAGCACGAGGCTCTCCCCCACCGTCCCGGCGACGGCTCGCGAGAGCCGGCCGAGGGGGCTGACGAGACGCATGGCCTCGGCCAGGCCGGGCGCCTCGCGCTCCAGCACCTGGAGCGTGCCCTCGGGGGTGAGGTCACGGGGGCCGAAGCCGGTGCCGCCGGTGGTGACCACCAGGCCGGCGAAGCCGTCGGTGAGGTCGCGCAGCGCCGCCGCCACGGGCTCGATGCCGTCCTCGGTGACCCGGCGCTCGATCACCTCGTAGCCGTGGGCGGCGAGGTGCACCGCCAGCGCATCACCCGACTTGTCCTCCCTGGTGCCGGCGACGACGCCGTCGGACACCGTCAGCACCTTGGCGGGCAGTGCGGCGTCGTCGTCCTCCAAGCTCATCACCTCACCGTACGGCGCGCACGCCGGCCGGATCCGACGTTCTGGCCGCGACCCTCTGTTGTCACGGCCGAGATCTCGCGGCCAGAACGGATGGTCACTGGCCGAGGCGGTCGACGTCGGTCCAGTGGGCCCCGTTGAACCACGCCTCGGCGGGCTGGTGGCCCTTGCCCTCGGGCTGCACCTCGACCACGGCGAGCGGGCCGTCGCCGGCACCGACGAGGACCTCGCCGCCGGCGTGCTCGACGTCCCCCACGGCCACGGCCGGCGCCGGGGGCGACTCGACGAGGCGGGTGCGGTGGATCTTGAGGCGCTTGCCCCGGTACGTCGTCCACGCCCCGCCGACCCGCACCTGGCGGTGGATCTCGACCGCCGGACGGGACCAGTCGATCTCGCGCTCCTCCGGCCGGATCTTCCTGGCGTAGGTGACCTCGCCCTCCTGGAGACGGGGCTCGCCGAAGCCTTCGGCCAGGGCGTCCAGCAGCAGCGAGGAGCCGAGGTCGACCAGTTCGTCGCGCAGCTCGTCCAGGGTGACGTCGGGGTGCACCCAGCACTCGGTTCGGGCGTACACGGCGCCGGCGTCGAGCTCGGAGACGACTTCCATGAGACACACGCCGGTGTGCTCGTCGCCGGCGAGGATGGCCCGCTCGACCGGCGCCGCGCCCCGCCAGCGCGGCAGCAGCGAGAAGTGCAGGTTCACGAGCGGGACTGCGTCGATCACGTGGTCCTTCAGGATCTCGCCGAAGGCCACGACCACGCCCAGCTCTGCGCCGACGGTCAGGATGTCGTCGACGTCGTGGCTCACGGGGATGCCCAGCTCGAGGGCCGCGGCCTTGACCGGACTGGGCTGGAGGTCGCCGCCTCTCTCCCGCCGCTTGTCGGGCCGGGTGACCACGAGGGCGACGTCACGGCCGTCGTCGACCAGCGCCTGCAGCGGGGGCACGGCCAACGCCGGCGTGCCGAGGTAGACGAGGCGCCGTGGATCGGGCGGGATCGGCGGTGGCGTCATGGAAGAGCCAGGGACCGGCGGCGACTCAGGAGAGTCGGAGCCCGCCACGGGAGGCCGCGGCGGGAGGCGGCGCGGCGTCTCGGGCCATGGCCGCCTCGCGGAGTGCCTTCTTGGCGGCCTTGCGCTGGTCGTCGTCGAGGTGCTCGAGGAGGAGCACGCCGTCGAGGTGGTCGAGCTCGTGCTGGAACAGGCGTGACAACAGCTCGTCGGCCTCGAAGGAGACCTCGTTGCCGTCGAGGTCGTAGCCGGTGAGGTGGATCTCCTTGGGGCGGATGATCTCCCACGAGAGCCCGGGCACCGACAGGCAACCCTCCTCGTAGGCCCATTCGCCGCTGCTCTCGGAGATGACCGGGTTGACCAGGACGGCGGGCCCGTCGCCGGCGTCGTAGACGAACAGCCGCTTCTGCACACCCACCTGGGGGGCGGCGAGGCCGAGGCCCGGCGCGTCGTACATCGTGGTCAACATGTCGTCGGCGAGGCGGACGAGGGCGCCGTTGATGTCGTCGACCTCGGCGGCGCGCTGGGTGAGGACGGGATCACCGAACACGCGGATGGCGTAGGGAGGCATACGTCCTCAGGCTACCGAGTAGAAGCGCAGGGCCACGTTGCCATAGCGGCGGACGTCGAGCAGCTCGAGGTGCGCCAGCTCCGGCTCGTCGTCCTCTTCCCGGGGATCGAGCTGGAGGACCACACAGGCCCCTTCCGCCAAAAGGGTGGCGCTGCGCTCGTCGATCGCGGCCAGGGACTTCCCCCAGAGGTCGTGCCACTGCGGGGGCCCGGAGAACACCAGGTCGAACGGGGCGCTGACCGGGCGATCGAGCCAGGCGAACACGTCGGCCCGCTCGATCACGGCCCGGTCGGCGAGGCGGGTCTTGGCCAGGTTGGCCTTGATCACGTCGACCACGGCCCGGTCCTGCTCGACCAGTACCGCCTCGGCCGCGCCGCGGCTCAACGCCTCGATGCCCACGCCCCCCGTGCCGGCGAACAGGTCGAGGAAGCGGGCGTCGCGGACGTCGCGGCCGAAGATGTTGAACAGCGCCTCCTTGGCCCGGTCGCTGATCGGGCGGGTCCCCTCCGACGGTGGTCCCTCGAGGCGGATCCCCCGGGCTGAGCCGGCCACGACGCGCATGCCCGCATGCTGTCGGACGACGGCGCCCCCGTCGAACCGGCCCCCTCACCCCTCCCCTCCGGGACCACGCTGGTGCTCCCCACGACACCACGGTGGTCCCGGAACGAGGGGTGGGGAGCGTCAGCGGAGGGGGTCGACGGCGAGGCGGAGGCGCCCGGGCGGGCGCGGGGTCGCCGAGAGGGCGTCGCAGAGGGTGCGGTGGTCGGGGGCGCGCAGCAGCCACTCACCGTCGCGGGGGCCGAGCACATCGACCCCGGGCGGCGTGCCCAGCGCTTCGACGTAGGCCTCGGCGGCGACACCCGAGACCGTGGCAGCGGCCGAGAAGGGCGGGTTGGCCAACGCCCGCCGTCGCTCACGGTCGGCCGTGGCCACGCGACCCGGGTCGGCGTGCAGGGCGGCGGTGACCACTTCGTGCTGGGGCAGGCGGGTCTGGAGCACGAGGCGGCCGCCGTCGGCCCGACCACCGAGGAGGCGCGCGGCCCGGGCCAACAGGGCCATGGCCTGCTCGGCCGCCCGATAGCGGGGGGCCAGGAGCTCCTGGTCGAGGTCGAGGAAGGCCACGACGGCGGCGTCGGGCACCTGGTGGAGGACGGCCTCGGTGCCGACGAAGACCCGTGCTGTGGGCAGGTCCTCCCCGGCGGTCTTGGCACTCACCTCGACCACGGGCTCACCGGCGAGCGCCTCGAGCTCCTCGCGGGCGCGGGCGATGCCCGCCCGGAGGTTCTTGAAGCTCGTGGCGTGGCAGGCGAGGCACACCGTCGGGCGCTCCAAGGCGCAGTGGCGACAGGTGAGGGTGCCGACCTCGTCCTCGGCGGTGGACGAACCGCACCGCTCGCAGCGGGCCAGCTCGCCGCAGCGCACGCAGGCCAACAGGCGAGCCCGCCCGACCCGGTTCAGGACGCAGACCACCCGCCCGCCGGCCCGAAGGCGCTCGACGAGCAGCGGGGAGTACAGGCCGGCCCGCCCGGGATCCTCCTCGCGTCGGTCGACCACGTCCACCACGGGCCAGCCGGAGCGCTCGGCCTGGCGTGACGGTGGGAGCAGGTCGCCCCAGGCCTGGGCCTCCAGCGTCGGGCAGGGCGACACCAGCACGCACGGCACCCCGGCGCGCCGGGCGCGCTCGATGGCGACGTCCCGGGCGTGCCACGTGGGCGTGCGCTCCTCCTGGTAGCCCTCGTCGTGCTCGTCGAGGACGAGGACGGCGGTGAGGTCACGCATCGGTGCCCACGCCGCCGCCCGTGCGCCCACGACGGTGGCGCCGCCGGCGGCCACGGCCCAGTCCCGGGGCAGGAGGGCCACCGACACCCCGGAGCGCCGGAGGCGCACGCCGAGCGCACGCGCCGCCGCCAACGCCGGCGTCAGCACCAGCGCGTTGCCCTGGGCGGCCGCGGCGAGGACGAAGGGGAAGTGGTCAGCGGAGGGGGGCAGGCGGACGACGGCGCGCTCGTGGGTGAACGCGTCGAGCGCGAGGTCGTCGGCGACGATCGGCACGGGCGTGCCCCGCGCCGGCGCCGCCGGGATCCGGGCCACCACCCGTTCGGGCGACGCCGTACGTAGGAACGGCACCCGCCGACCGGCCCAGCGCCACGCCCCCCACCCGGCCAGATCGATCATCTCGGCGTTCGGGCCCCGCCCTGACACCTTGGCGAGGGGGCGCAGGGTCACGCCGGAGGGCGGTTCGACGTCGACCGCGGTGACCCAACCGCCCACCCGCCGGCCGTGGAGATCGATGCGCACCAGGTCGCCGACCTCGACTCGCCCGGCGGGCGGGAGCAGGCGATCGGGGACGAGGTAGTCGAACTCCCGCTCGATGGCGGGCACGTCGGGCAGGACGCGCACCACCACCGGATGCTCGGCCTGCGGCCGTGGGGCCTCGACCGGCAGCGCCTCCTGCGATGGGTCGGCCGCGGGCTCGTGCTCGCCCGCGGCCTCGTTCTCACGCTCGATCGCGTCCTCGGGGCCCGCGGGGCCCGAGTGCGGCGCCCCACCACCGGGCCCGAGTCCGAGGTCCAGCTCGGGCTCGTCGGGGGCGGGCGCCGCGGCCGACGGCTTCGACCGGGGGCGCGGCGGGCCGGGCCGGGCCTCGCCCGACTCGAGGCCCAGGTCCAGCTCGAGCGCGTCCAGCCCCGGGCGCGCGGCGGGCGCGCCCCGAGGGACGCGCCGCGCCGGTGGTTCCGCCCCGGGGGGCGGTGTCGGTGTGTCTCCGGCCGTCAGAGGCCGAGGGCGGACTTCAGGGCGTCCACCCGGTCGGTCCGCTCCCAGGTGAAGCCGTCGCCGTCGCCCGAGCGACCGAAGTGCCCGTAGGCCGCGGTCTGCTGGTAGATCGGCCGGCGCAGGTCGAGGTCACGCAGGATGGCGGCGGGGCGCAGGTCGAACACCTCGCGCACGGCGGGCTCGATCTTGGCCCGGTCCACGGTCTCGGTGCCGAAGGTCTCCACCATGATCGACATGGGGTGGGCCACACCGATGGCGTAGGCCACCTGGACCTCGCAGCGGGTGGCGGCGCCGGAGGCGACCACGTTCTTCGCCACCCAGCGGGCGGCGTAGGCGGCCGAGCGGTCGACCTTGCTGGGGTCCTTGCCCGAGAAGGCGCCGCCGCCGTGGCGACCCATGCCGCCGTAGGTGTCGACGATGATCTTGCGGCCGGTGAGGCCGGCATCGCCCACGGGGCCGCCGATGACGAAGCGGCCGGTCGGGTTGACGAAGACCTCGTAGTCGTCGCCCGCGAACTGCTCGGGGATGACGGGGCGGATCACGTGCTCGATGAGGTCGGGGCGGATCATCGAGTCACGGTCGATGCCGTCGTTGTGCTGGGTGGACACCAGCACGGTGCGCAGGCGGACGGGCTTGCCGTCCTCGTAGTCGAAGGTGACCTGGGTCTTGCCGTCGGGGCGCAGGTACGGGATGGTCCCGGCCTTGCGCACCTCGGCGAGGCGCTCGGCCATGCGGTGCGCCACGTGGATGGGCAGCGGCATGAGCACGTCGGTCTCGTCGCACGCGTAGCCGAACATCATCCCCTGGTCGCCGGCGCCCTGCTTGTCCAGCTGGTCCTCCTCGCCGGACTGGCCCGAGCGGACCTCCTCGGAGTCGTCCACGCCCTGGGCGATGTCCTGGGACTGCTCGTCGATGGACACCATGACGCCGCAGGTGTTGCCGTCGTAGCCGAACGACTCGCGGTCGTAGCCGATGCCGTTGATGGTCTCGCGCACGACGCGGGGGATGTCGACGTAGGCGTCGGTGGTGATCTCACCGGCGACGACGGCGAGGCCGGTGGTCACGAGGGTCTCACAGGCGACACGGCTGGCCGGGTCCTGCGCCAGCATGGCGTCGAGGATGGCGTCGGAGATCTGGTCGGCCATCTTGTCGGGGTGCCCCTCGGTGACCGATTCCGAGGTGAAGGTCCAGCTGGTCACGTGTGTCGCTCCCTAGGTGGTGGGGGTGGGTGGAAGATCTGGAGACGAGGTGTCTCGGGTCGAGACGACGGCGTCGAGCACCGCTCGCGCGACCGCCCGCTTGTCGCTCAGAGGGACGTCCCGCTCGATTCCCGAACCCGACATGATTAGCACCTGGTTGGTGTCGTGTTCGAACCCGACCGCGGGTGCGGAGACGTCGTTGGCGACGATGAGGTCGGCCCCTTTGGCCGCCAGCTTGGCGCCGGCGTTCGCCCGCAGGTCCTGGGTCTCGGCCGCGAAGCCGACCAGGGTCTGCCCGGGGCGCTTGCGCCGACCCAGGGCGGCGAGGATGTCCGGGGTCGGCTCGAGGACGATCTCGGGCGTGCCGCCGGCCTTCTTGATCTTCTGATCCTGGCGGACGGCCGGGCGGAAGTCGGCCACTGCCGCGGCCATGACCACGATGTCGGCGGCGTCGCTGCGGGTGAGCACGGCCTGCTCCATCTCCGCCGCGGTCTCGACGGTCACGGCCTCGACCCCGGCGGCGACGGGCCTCCCGGTGGTGGTGACGATGGTGACCTTGGCGCCCCGCGCCGCGGCCTCGTCGGCGATCGCGTGGCCCTGCTTGCCCGACGAGCGGTTGCCCAGGAATCGCACGGGGTCGAGGGGCTCACGGGTGCCGCCGGCGGTGACGAGGACCCGGAGGCCGGCGAGGTCCTGCGGGGCCAGGAGGCGCTCGACCGCCGCGACGATGTCCTCCGGCTCGGCGAGGCGACCGGCGCCGACGTCGCCCCCGGCCAGGCGACCCTCGGCGGGCGGGACGATGGTGACCCCCCGCTCGGCCAGCGTGCGCAGGTTGTCCTGGACCGCCGGGTGCTCCCACATCTCGGTGTGCATGGCCGGGCAGACCACCACGGGCGCGCGGGTGGCGAGCAGCGTGGCCGTGAGGAGGTCGTCGGAGAGCCCGGCCGTATAGGCCGCCAGCAGACGGGCCGTGGCCGGCGCCACCAGGATGAGGTCCGCGCCCTGGCCGAGCCGGGTGTGCGGGATGGGGCTGGCCTCGTCCCAGAGCGACGTCTGGACGGGCTCGGAGGCCAGGGCCGAGAAGGTGACCTCGCCCACGAAACGGGTGGCGCCCTCGGTGAGGACGGGGCTCACGTGCGCCCCCGCGTCGACCAGGCGACGGCAGACCTCGACCGCCTTGTAGGCGGCGATGCCCCCGGTGACGCCCAGGACGATGCGGCGGCCCTCGAGGGCCGCGGGCATGGCCGGGTGCTCCTACTCGGTGTCGGTCTCGGCGTCGCCCGCGTCGTCGGCCTCATCGGCGACGACCTCGACCTCGGGCGCCGGCTCGGGGACGACACCGATGATCTTGTCGGCGGCGATCTCCTCGAAGGCGATCGAGAGGGGCTTGCGGGCCAGCGAGGTGACCTGGGGCGGGACGGCGGAGCCGAGGCCCTCGCCCAGCTGGTTGAAGTAGGAGTTGATCTGGCGTGCCCGCATCGAGCCCAGCGTGACCAGGGTGAACTTGGAGTCGACCTTGGAGAGCAGCTCCTCGATCGGCGGGTTCATCATCGTGTTGTGGCGCGTCGGCATGCGGACTCCTCAGACAGCGGGCGTGCCAGGTTACCAGCCGCACCCCCGGAATCCCGAGATGGTGCGGGCCGGACGGGTCGCCCGCTCAGGCGCCGGCGGGACGCCTGCGGGCGCCGGCGATCAGCGTCTCGATCTCGTGCAGGGCCTGCAGGAGGTCGTCGTTGATGACCACATGGGCGTCGAGGGACGAGGCCACCTCGTGCTCCTCGGGCGCCTTGGCGAGGCGCTTCTCGATCACCGCGGGATCGTCGCCCCGGTTGCGCAGGCGGGCCGCCTGCACCTCGGGCGTCGGGGTGGTGACGAACACGACCAGGGCGTCAGGGTCGTGCTCGCGAATGGAGCGGGCCCCGTGGACGTCGATCTCGAAGACCATGTCCACGCCCTCGGGCGGGTCGGGCAGCGGCGTGCCCTGGCGGTAGTCGAGGAACTCGACCCACTCCAGGAACCCGCCGGCGGCCACGTTGGCCTCGAACTCCTCGGGGCTGGCGAACACGTAGGCGTCCTCGGCCTCACCGGGGCGGCGGGCGCGGGTGGTCCACGACCGGCTCAGCCAGAGGCTCGGATCACGCTCGAGCAGTCGGGCGACCAGGGTGCCCTTGCCGGCCCCACCCGGACCGCAGATGACGACGTTCACGACGACGACGACGTCGACGGGAATTCGGCCAGCAGCTTCTCGCGCTGGTGCTCCCCCACCCCGCGCACCCGGCGCGAGTGGGCGATGCCGATGGTGTCCATGGTGCGCCGCGCCTTGACCTTGCCCACCGCCGGCAGGGACTCGAGGATCACGAGCATCTTCGTGCCGGCGACCACCTCGTCGTCGACGGCGCGGGCGAACACGTCGGCGAGGCTCACGGTGCCGGCCTTCAGGTCCTCTTTCAGCCGGGCCCGCTCCTGGCGGGCGCGCAGGGCCTTGTCGCGGGCGGCGGCCCGTTGCTCGTCGGACAACGTCGGCGGTTGCGGCATCCCTCGGACCCTACCGTCGGCCGCGAGTGCCTCCGAACGGACCCCGGTCGATCAGCTGAGGTCGGCGACGAGCGCCGCTGCCGCAGCCACCGGGTCGTCGGCCAACGTGACGGGGCGGCCGATGACGAGCACGTCGGCGCCGGCGTCGAGTGCCTCGCGGGGCGTGGCCGTGCGGGCCTGGTCGTTCGCGTCGCTGCCCGCGGGGCGGATGCCGGGCACCATGCGGAACAGGCGCGGCGCGTACTCGTGCACGTCCTTGAGGTCGGACGCGGCGCAGACGATGCCGCCGCAGCCCGCCTCGGCGGCCACCATCACCCGCTTGGGGACGATGTGGGGCGGAGCGTCGGCGTCGCTGGTGAGGACCGTGACCGCCATGGCCATGGGAGGCTCGAGACCGGCGTTGGCCGCACCTTCGGCCAGGCCGTGGACGCCGGCACGGAGCATGGGCACCCCACCATGGGCGTGCAGCGTGAGGTACGAGGCGCCGAGGGACCCGAGCACCTTGGCGGCCTTCTCCACCGTGGTGGGGATGTCGTGCAGCTTGAGGTCGAGGAAGACGTCGTAGCCGAGGTCGGTGAGGGCACCGATGGTGTCGGGCCCGACGGCGCTGTAGAGCTCGAGGCCGACCTTGGCCACCCGGAAGTACGGCTGGAGCTGGCGGGCCAGGCGCATGGCCACCACGAGGTCGTCCACGTCGAGCGCCAGGGCCAGATGGTCCCGCGCCTCGGTGGCGGCGGCCGCCGCGGTGGTCTCAGTCATGTGCTCCTCCGATGATGTGCGAGAGACGGGGATCCGCCTGGCGCCGGACCCACGCGGCTAATTCTTTCAGCACGCGAGCCGGAGCGCGTGGATCGGCGAACGTGGCCGTGCCAACCTGCACCCCCGAGGCGCCGGCCAACAGCAGTTCGGCGGCGTCCGCACCCTTGGCCACGCCACCCACGCCGACGATGGGCAGGTCGGGGTGGGCGGCCCGGCACTCGTAGACCGCCCGCACCGCCACGGGGTGGATGGCCGGCCCCGAGAGCCCGCCGCCGCCGTTACCGAGGCGCGGGCGGCGGGTCTCCGGATCGATGAGCAGGCCCATGACCGTGTTGATGAGGGTGACGGCCTCGGCGCCACCCTCCCGGGCGGCGGCGGCGATGGCGGTGAGGTCGGTGACGTTGGGGCTGAGCTTGGCCCAACGGGGACGGCCGCACACTTCGGTGACGGCCATCGCCTCGGTGGTCGACGCCGGGGAGTGGGCGAACATCGAGCCGCGGGACTCGACGTTCGGGCACGACAGGTTGACCTCCACTGCGACCACCTCGGGCGGGGCGTCCGCCAACAGTGCGGCCGCGGCGGCGTAGTCCTCCACCGAACGACCCCAGATGGAAACCACCACCCGGGCGCCGAGGTCGAGCAACGGTGGGAGCTCCTCCTCGAGCCAGAAGGCCACTCCGCGGCCCTGCAACCCGATGCTGTTGAGCATCCCCGCCGGCGTCTCGTGCACCCGGGGGGCGGGGTTGCCGGGCCACGGCTCGGCGGAGAGCGACTTCACCACGACGGCTCCGAGCTCGGCGAGATCGAGGTACGGCGACAGCTCGGTGCCATGGCCGGCCGTGCCCGACGCCGTCATCACCGGGTTGGGCAGGGTCACGGACCCGATCGTGGTGGTCAGGTCCATGCGGGCGCCGGCGGTGGCATCACGAGGACGGGGCGAGATCGTCGGTGCTGACGCCGAGGTGGAAGTCCTGCAGGCTGCGCACCCGGAGCTCGTGGCGGGACCAGTCCGCCATTCCCTTGGCCGCGGCGAGGCCCGCCGCGCCGGTGGTGAGCAGGGGCACGTGGTGCCGGCCGGCCGCGGCGCGGATGTGGGCGCCGTCCGAGCGCGGCCCACGGCCACGGGGGCTGTTGATCACCAGGTCGACCTTGCCGCTGGAGATGAGCTCGACGGCGTCGGTGCCGCCGCCCTCCTCCCCCAGCTTGGCCACCACGGTGGCCACGTCGATGCCGTGCTCCTGGAGCAGCGCGGCGGTGCCGGCGGTGGCGGCGATGTCGAAGCCCAGGTCGACGAACCGGCGGGCCGCTTCGAGGGCGACGGCCTTGTCGCGGTCGGCGAGGGACAAGAAGACGGTGCCGCTCGCCGGCATGCGCTCACCGGCCGCCAGCTGGCTCTTGAAGAACGCGAGGCCCACGGTCAGGTCGATGCCCATGACCTCGCCCGTCGAGCGCATCTCGGGCCCGAGCACCGCGTCGGCGTCGGGGAAGCGACTGAACGGCAGGACCGCCTCCTTGACCGCGTAGTGGTCGCCCACGACGGGGTCCCGGAGCAGGCCCTCCTCGCGCAGCTCGGCGAGGCTCGCGCCCATCATCGTGCGAGCGGCGACCTTCACCAGGGGCACGCCGGTGGCCTTGGCCACGAAGGGCACGGTGCGAGAGGCGCGTGGGTTGGCCTCGATGACGAACACCTGGCCCGCCTTCACGGCGTACTGGACGTTGATCAGCCCGCACACGTCGAGGGCCTCCGCGATGGCCCGGGTGTAGGTCTCGAGGACCTCGATGGTCTCCTCGGAGAGGTTCGGCGGCGGGATGACGCACGCGCTGTCGCCGGAGTGGACACCAGCCTCCTCGACGTGCTCCATGATCCCCCCGATGACCACCTCGCCGGTGGTGTCGCGGATGGCGTCGACGTCGACCTCGGTGGCGTCCTCGAGGAAGCGGTCGATGAGCACGGGGCGCTCGGCCGACAGGCCGCCCTCCTTGCCGAGCGAGCCGAAGCCGGCGAGCTGCTCCATGGCCCGGCGCAGGCTCTCGTCGTCGTAGACGATCTCCATGGCCCGGCCGCCCAGCACGTAGGAGGGGCGCACCAGGACGGGGTAGCCGACGCGGTCGACGACGGCCTGCGCCTGCTCGACCGTCGACGCCGTGCCGCCCGCGGGCTGGGGGATGTCGAGGTGGGCGCACAGCGAGTTCCACCGCTCCCGGTCCTCGGCGAGGTCGATGGAGGCCGCGCTGGTGCCCCGGACGAGGCCCTCGGGCAGCAGGCCCGCCAGCTTGAGGGGCGTCTGACCCCCGAGGGCCACGATCACCCCGGCCACCTCACCCTCGGCCGACTCGGCGTCGAGCACGTTGGCGACGTCCTCGAGGGTGAGGGGCTCGAAGTAGAGCCGGTCGCTGGTGTCGTAGTCCGTGGACACGGTCTCGGGGTTGCAGTTGACCATCACCGTCTCGTAGCCCGCCTCGGACAGGGCGAAGCTGGCGTGGACGCAGCAGTAGTCGAACTCGATGCCCTGGCCGATGCGGTTGGGCCCGGAGCCGAGGATGATCACCTTGGGGCGGTCGCCCGGGCGGATCTCGTCCTCGTCCTCGTAGGTCGAGTAGTGGTACGGCGTGCGGGCCTCGAACTCGGCCCCGCAGGTGTCGACCGTCTTGAAGGTCGGGACCACGCCGGCCGCGAGGCGGGCGGTGCGCACCTCGGCCTCCGGCACGTCCCACAGGTACCCGAGCTGGGCATCGGAGAACCCGAGGCGCTTGGCCCGCCGCCAGTCCTGGCGGGTCATCGCCGAGAAGCCGACCTCGGCGAGGTGGGCCCGCTCCTCCACGATGGCGAGGAACTGATCCAGGAACCACGGGTCGACGCGCGTGGCCTCGTACAGACGCTCGATGCTGATGCCGCGCCGAAGGGCAGCCTCGAGCTGGAAGGGGCGGTCGGGGGTGCCGATGGCGGCCTTGGCGATGAGCTCGTCGTCGCCCAGGTTGTCGTAGAGGGCCTCGCCCGGGTCGCAGTTGAGGCCGAAGCGCCCGTGCTCGAGCGACCGCAGGCCCTTCTGCATCGACTCGGGGAAGGTGCGGCCGATGGCCATGGCCTCGCCCACCGACTGCATCTGGGTGCCGAGGACGGCCGGCGTCCCGGGGAACTTCTCGAAGGCCCAGCGCGGGATCTTGGTGACCACGTAGTCGATGGTCGGCTCGAAGCTGGCCGGCGTCTTCTCGGTGATGTCGTTGGGGATCTCGTCGAGCGTGTAGCCGACGGCGAGGCGCGCCGCGATCTTGGCGATGGGGAACCCGGTGGCCTTCGAGGCGAGCGCCGAGGAGCGGCTCACCCGCGGGTTCATCTCGATCACGACCATCTTGCCGTCGACGGGGTTGAGCGCGAACTGCACGTTCGAGCCGCCGGTCTCGACGCCGACGCGCCGCATGCAGGCGAAGGCGGCATCGCGCATCAGCTGGTACTCGACGTCGCTCAGCGTCTGGGCCGGGGCGACGGTGATGGAGTCGCCCGTGTGGACGCCCATCGGGTCGAAGTTCTCGATGGTGCAGACCACCACGCAGTTGTCCGCGTGGTCGCGCATGACCTCGAGCTCGAACTCCTTCCAGCCCGCGATCGACTCCTCGATCAGGATCTCGGAGATCGGGCTGGCCTCGAGGCCGTGCGCCGCCGCCGCCCGGAACTCCTCGTGGGTGGCGGCCATGCCGGTGCCGCGCCCGCCGAGGATGTACGCCGGACGGATGATCACGGGCAGGCCGATGGAGTCCACCGCGGCCATCGCCTCGTCCAGGGTGTGGGCGATGGCTGATTCGGGTACCCCGACGCCGATCTCCTTCATGGCCACCTTGAACTGCTCGCGGTCCTCGGCCGTGGCGATGGCCTCGGCACGCGCCCCGATCAGTTCCGGACGCCCGTCGTTCGCGGTCCCGGTGCCGTCCACCACGCCCCGCTCGACCAGCTCCATCGCCAGGTTCAGCGCGGTCTGCCCGCCCAGGGTGGGGAGCACCGCATCGGGGCGCTCCCTGTCGATGATGGCGGTGAGCACGTCGGCGTCGAGCGGCTCGACGTAGGTGGCGTCGGCGAAGTCCGGGTCGGTCATGATCGTGGCCGGGTTGGAGTTGGCCAGGATCACCCGGTACCCCTCCTGGCGCAGGACGCGGCAGGCCTGCGTGCCGGAGTAGTCGAACTCGCACGCCTGCCCGATGACGATCGGGCCCGATCCGATGATGAGGATCGATTCGATGTCGGTGCGCTTCGGCATCAGCGGGTGCCCTCCCGGGGCGAGTCCATGAGGTCGTCGAAGAGGTCGAACAGGTAGCGCGAGTCGTGCGGCCCCGGGCCGGCCTCGGGGTGGTACTGCACGGAGAAGGCGGGCACGTCGCGCACCCGCAGGCCCTCGACCACGCCGTCGTTCAGGTTCACGTGGCTCACGTCGGCGGTGGCGAGCGAGCCCTCCGCCACCGCGTAGTTGTGGTTCTGGCTGGTGATCTCGATGGCCCCGGTGTCGAGGCGCCGCACCGGATGGTTGCCGCCGTGGTGGCCGAAGGGCAGCTTGTAGGTGCTGCCCCCGAGGGCGGTGGCCAGCAGCTGGTGGCCGAGGCAGATGCCGAAGATCGGCACCTCGCCGAGGAGGCCGCGGATGGCCTCGACGGTGCCCGTCACCGCCGCCGGGTCCCCGGGGCCGTTCGACAGGAACACGCCGTCAGGGCGCCGGGCCAGGACGTCGGCGGCCGAGGTGTGGGCGGGCACGACCTCGACGGTCGCGTGCTGGCCGAGGTGGTGGAGGATGGTGGCCTTGATGCCGAGGTCGTAGGCCACGACCCGGCGAGGCCCGTCGCCGACCGTGTAGGGCTCGGCGCACGTGACCTCGGCGACGAGGTCGGCGCCGTCGGTACCCGGCTCAGCCTGCGCCGCCGCCTTGAGGGTGACCTCGTCGGCGGTGCCGAAGGCGCCGGGCATGGCTCCCGCCTCGCGGATGTGGCGGGTGAGCCGTCGCGTGTCGATCCCTCCGATGCCGGGGACGCCCTTCGCCGCCAGGTAGCCGTCGAGGTCGTCGGTGGACCGCCAGTTGCTGCGCCGCCGGGCCATCTCGCGGACGATGACGCCACGGCAGAAGGGCCGGCGGCTCTCGTCGTCGAGCGCGGTGACCCCGTAGTTGCCGATGTGGGGGTAGGTGAAGGTGATGATCTGCCCCGCGTAGGACGGGTCGGTGATCACCTCCTGGTAGCCGGTGAGGACGGTGTTGAACACCACCTCCCCGGTGGCGACGCCCCCGGGCGGCTCGGCGCCGATGGCCTCGCCCTCGAAGGTGGTGCCGTCGGCCAGGACCAACAGGGCCGGCCGGATCGGGTCAGTCATCTCTGCGCTTCTCCATCGAGGACAACGGGTTCTCCGAACAGGAAGGTGTGGCGGACCCGGCCGGTGAGGGTGCGGCCGGCATAGGGGTTGTTGCGGCTACGGCTGGCCGACTGCGCCGGGTCGACCGTCCACGTCTCGGTGGGGTCGATGACGCACAGGTTGGCGGGGCGCCCTTCGGCCACCGGGCCGCCGTGCTGGTCGGCCAGGCCGGCGATGGCGGCCGGCTGCCAGGACAGCAGCGCCAGCACCTGGGCGATGGGGAGGTCGAGCTTGGTCAGGGCCAGGGCGAGTGCGGTCTCGAGGCCGAGCATCCCGGGTGGCGCCTGGTCGAAGGCCTGCTCCTTGGCCTCCTGCGTGTGCGGCGCGTGGTCGGTGGCGATGGCGTCGATGGCGCCGTCGGCGAGCCCGGCCCGCACCGCGGCGACGTCCGCGTCCGGGCGCAACGGGGGGTTGACCTTGTAGAGCGGGTCGTACGACGCCACCTGGGCGTCGGTCAGGGTGAAGTGGTGGGTGGTGGCCTCGGCGGTGACCTGCAGGCCCCGGGCCTTCGCCTCGCAGACGAGGTCGACCGAGACCGCCGTGGACAGGTGCTGGAAGTGCACCCGCATGCCGGTGAGGCGGGACAGCACGATGTCCCGGGCCACCATCAGCTCCTCGGACTCGGCCGGCTGGCCGGGGATGCCGAGTCGACTGGACCACTCGCCTTCGTGCATGTGCCCGCCGGCGGCCAGGGCCGCGACCTCACAGTGCTGCGCGAGCGTGACCTGCTGGGGGAGGCCGGACGCGTACTCGAGGGCGCGACGCATCAGGCCGGCGTCCTGGACCCCGTCGCCGTCGTCGGTGAACAGGCGCACGCCGAGGTCGGCCATCTCGGCCATGGGGGTGAGCTGCTCGCCCTTGCGCCCGACGGTGATGGCCCCCGACGAGTGCACGTCGCACGGGGCGGCCCGGCCCAGCTCGAGCACCTCGCGGACCACCGAGGCGCTGTCGATGGGGGGATCGGTGTTGGGCATGGCCACCACGGCGGTGAACCCGCCCAGGGCAGCGGCTCGGGACCCGGTCTCGACCGTCTCCGCCTCCTCGCGTCCGGGCTCTCGCAGGTGGGTGTGGAGGTCGACCAGGCCGGGAGCCACATAGCAGCCGTCGGCGTCGATGACCCGCCCCCCTTCGAGGCCCTCGCCGACGGCGGCGATGGTGCCGTCGTCGTCGATGGCCACGTCGGCCCGGCGCTCACCGGTGGCGTCGACGACCGTGCCGCCCTTGACGATGATCATGAGGGGTTCTCCAGTTGCAGGACCTTGTCGCTGCCCGATCCGAGCAGGAGGTACAGGACGGCCATGCGCACGGCCACGCCGTTGCGCACCTGGTCGACGATCACCGAGCGGGGCAGGTCGGCCACGTCGGCGGCGATCTCCACCCCCCGGTTCATGGGCCCCGGGTGCATCACGAGGGCGGCGTCGTCGAGGCGGTCCACCCGTCGCCGGGTGAGGCCGTAGCGGGCGGTGTACTCGCGCAGGGAGGGCACCAGGGCCGAGTCCATGCGCTCACGCTGCATCCGCATCAGGTAGACGATGTCCACCTTGGGCAAGACGGCGTCGAGGTCGTGGCTCACGGTGACGGGCCAGCCCTCGAGGCTGGGCGGCAGCAGCGTGGGCGGGGCCACCAGGGTGACCTCGGCGCCGAGGCTGGTGAAGGCCAGCACGTCCGAGCGCGCCACCCGGGAGTGCTTGACGTCGCCGACGATGGCGATGCGCAGGCCCTCGCACGAGCCGAGGTGTTGGCGGATCGTGTAGCAGTCGAGCAGCGCCTGCGTGGGGTGCTCGTGCCAGCCGTCACCGGCGTTGACGACCGAGGCGTCGGCCCAGCGGGCGACCTGCCAGGGCGCCCCCGCCGAGCGGTGGCGCACCACGATGGCGTCGACGCCCATGGCCTCGATGGTCTGCACGGTGTCGCGCAGGGACTCGCCCTTCTTCACCGAGGAGGAGGAGACCGAGAAGTTCATGACGTCGGCCGACAGCCGGCGGGCGGCGGTCTCGAACGAGAGCCGGGTGCGGGTGGAGTCCTCGAAGAACAGCCAGGCCACGGTCTTGCCCCGCAGGGCCGGCACCTTCGGGATGGCCCGTTCGCTGACCTCGACGAACGAGTCGGTCAGGCGCAGGATCTCGTCGATCCCGTCGGCGCCGAGGTCGGCGACCGACAGCAGGTTGCGACTCATCGGGCCGGCACCGCTCGGGCACACGACGGCCGGGTCACTTCCGCATCTCCCCGATGTCGACCCCGTCGGGGGTGACGTCGACCACCTCGTCGCGGCGGGTCGGCAGGTTCTTGCCCACGTAGTCCGGGCGGATGGGCAACTCACGGTGGCCCCGGTCGATCATCACCGCCAGTTGGATGGCCCGGGGGCGGCCGTAGTCCGTGAGCGCATCGAGGGCCGCCCGGATGGTGCGGCCGGTGAAGAGCACGTCGTCGACCAGGACGACGTACTTGCCCGTGATGTCGAAGGGGATGTCGGTGACCGCCTCGGGGAGCACCGGGCGCAGCCCGATGTCGTCGCGGTAGAAGGCCACGTCGAGGGTGCCCATCGGCACCGGCGGCGCGTCGTCGTCCTCGCCGACGTCGTGGAGCGCCTTGGCCAACGCGTCGGCGAGCGCCACCCCGCCGGTCTGGAGGCCGATGACCACCGTCTCGTCGACGCCCTGGTTGCGCTCGATGACCTCGTGGGCCATCCGCCAGATCGCCCGGCGGATGTCGTCGGCTTCCATCACCCGTGCCCGGGCAACAAAAACGCCCCCGTAGGGGGGCGTGATGCGGCGTTCGCGTTCAGCCAAGCGACGTCTCCTCTGTCCGTTCGGGCCTCACGGGACCCGATTCACGGTCAGGAGTGCACCGTAGCAGTCGCGCGGGCCGCCGCGTCCGGGTCGGGGGCGGCCGTTCCGAGATCTCGCCCGGTTACGCCGGGAAGACCCACCGGCTGGGCGACTCGGCCCGGAAACCGGCGCGGCGCACGACGCCCACCGACGCCCGGTTGACCGGGTCGACCTCCGCCACCACCCGATGGAGCCCGAGGTCGCGCACCGCCCAGGACGTGACGAGGCGCACCGCCCGGGTGGCATGCCCCTTGCCGCGGTGGGGTGCCGCGATCCAGTAGCCGATCTGCGCGCCGCCCTCGTCGTCGAACGCCGCCAGACCGACCTCGCCGAGCACCTCGGGGCGGGCCCCGATCCCGGCGACGACGAGATCGAGGGACAGGCCCCGCTCGCGCAGCCGGGGGGTGCCGTCGATCCACCGTCGGGCATCCACCAGCGAGCGCGCCGCCGGGGGCGCGCTCCAACGGGCCACGGCCGGATCGGCCCACGCCGCGACCAGGGCGGGAGCGTCGGCGGCCTGCCAGGAACGCAGGCGCACGACCCCGTCGCCCAACGGGGGCTGCGGGAGCGGCAGCGGCGGCCGCTGCCCCACGTCGGCGGCCGGCGGCGCCGGCTCGGGCTCAGGCGCCGACTCGGGCTCAACTGCGGCCGCGGGCTCAGGCGCCGGCTGGGGCTCGGGCTCGGGCTCGACCTCGGTCTCCGACTCGGGCTCGGGCTCGACTGCAGGCTCGACCTCGGTCTCCGACTCGGGCTCGGGCGCCGGCTCGGGCTCGGCGTCGGCGTCGCGATCCTCCCCGGCCGCCGGTACCTCACCGGCCGGGAGATCCTCGTCGATCCACTCGTCGAGCTCCTCGTCGTCGAGCTCCTCCTCGTCGGGCACCCACTCGAGCGGCACGCCGTCGCCGTCGCGCACTTCGCCGGCGATGCGGGCGAGCAGGCCGTTCACGAAACGACCGGACTCGTCCGTGGAGTACTCCGACGCCAACTCCACCGCCTCGGACACCACGGCGGCGGTCGGGACGCCGGGCTCGAACAGGAGCTCGTAGATGGCGACGCGCAGCACGGCGCGGTCGATGGCCGGCATGCGTTCGAGCTTCCAGCCCCGGGCGTAGCGGCGGATGAGGCCGTCGATGGCCCCGCCGTGCTCCCCCACCCCCAGGACGAGGCGCTCGGCGTAGGCGTCGGGCTCGATGGGCAGGGCGGCCACGACCTCGGCCGGAGTGTCCGCCTTGGCCTCGGCTTCGTAGAGCAGGGCCAGGGCACGCTCGCGCGCCTCGCGGCGACTTCCGGCGACGGTCATGGGCGCGAGGGTGTCGGTCGGCTCAGGCGCGGCTGAGGTAGTCGCCCGTGCGGGTGTCCACCTTGACGCGGTCACCCGGGCCCACGAAGAGCGGGACCTGGACGATGAGGCCGGTCTCGAGCGTGGCGGGCTTGCGCGCCCCCGACACACGGTCACCCTGGATGCCGGGCTCCGTCTCGGCGATGGCCAGCTCGACCGCGGCGGGCAGGTCGACGCCGACGATCTCGTCGCCGTACATCTGCAGCACGGCGGCGTTGCCCTCGATGAGGTAGTTGGCGGCGTCGCCCAGGGCGGCGCTCGTCACGTTGACCTGCTCGTAGGACTGGTTGTCCATGAAGACGTAGTCGTCGCCCTCGCGGTAGAGGAACTGCATCTCGCGCTTGTCGATGATGGCCCGCTCGACCTTCTCCCCGGCCCGGAAGGTCTTGTCGACCACGGCGCCGTTGCGCACGTTCTTGAGCGTGGTGCGCACGAAGGCACCGCCCTTGCCGGGCTTCACGTGCTGGAACTCGACCACCTGGAACAGGCCCTCGTCGAGGTCGAGGCTCATGCCGTTCTTGAGGTCGTTGGTGGTGATGGTGGCCATGGGTGGTCCTTCGGTCAGGCAGTCGGGAAGTCGGGCGGTCGGTCAGGCGACGACGAGCGGTCGCTTGGGCGCGAGGGTGAGCGGTCGGCAGCCCTCGGCGGTGACCACGACGGTGTCCTCGACCCGCACCCCGCCGTGCTCGGGCAGGTAGACGCCGGGCTCGACGGTGACGACGTGGCCGGGTGCGAGCGTAGCAGTGGCCGTGGCCGCCACCCTCGGGTCCTCGTGGATGAGCAGGCCGACGCCGTGGCCGGTGCCGTGCACGAACGCGTCGCCCCAGCCGGCGTCCTCGATCACCCGCCGACAGGCCGCGTCCACTGCGGCGGTCGCCACGCCCGCGGCCACCGCGTCCACGCCGGCCTGCTGGCTGGCGCCCACGACGTCGAGCATGCGCTGCTGGGTGGGGGTGGGCTCGCCCACCATGAGCGTGCGGGTCATGTCCGAGCAGTAGCCGTCCACCAGCGCCCCGAAGTCGACGACCACGAGGTCGCCCTCCGTGATGTGGCGCTCACCGGGCCGATGGTGGGGCTTGGCCCCGTTGGGACCCGAGGCGACGATGGTCTCGAACGAGGTGCCCTCGGCGCCGAGGCGCCGGATGGCCGTGTCGAGGGCGAGGCCGAACTCGGCCTCGGTCGGGCCGTCGAGCAGCAGGGGCCGCACCTCCGCCAGCGCGGTGTCGGCGATGTGCGCCGCCGCCTCGATGCGGGCCACCTCGCCCTCGTCCTTGACGATGCGCAGGGACTCGACGAGCCCCTCGGTGGCGACCAGCTCGGCGCCGGGGAACCACTCGTCGGCGTAGCGCCGCTGCTGGGCCCACGTGACGGCCGCCGCCTCGAGACCGAGGCGTCCGATGCCCTCGGCCGCGGCGCGGAGCAGCTCGCGCTGGCCGGTCCCGGAGATCTCGATGCGGGCGTCGACACCCGCTGCGGCCAGTTGGTCGGCGGCCTGCCGGGCGTACCGGCCGTCGGAGACGAACAGCAGGTCGTCGGCGGTGACGAGCAGGAGCCCGGCCGATCCGGTGAACCCCGTGAGGTACCGGATGTTCACCAGGCTGGTGACGAGGAGGGCGTCGCACCCGGCGGGCACGAGGGCGGGGCGGAGCCGGCCCAGCCGGCCGGCGACCTCCATCGCCGGCAGGGAGGCGAGCTTCGCGTCAGGCACCGGGCCCTGCCAGCAGCTCGGCCACGGCGTCCACCGCGAGCCGGTAGCCGTGGCCGCCGAAGCCCGAGATCAGGCCGGTGGCGACCGGCGAGACCACCGAGGTGTGTCTCCATGGCTCGCGCCGGTCGGGGTTGGACAGGTGCAGCTCGACCACGGGCCCGGCGAAGGCGCTCAGCGCATCGTGGAGCGACCAGCCGTAGTGGGTCAGCGCGCCGGCGTTGACGATGATCGCCGCGGCGCGGCCCCGGGCCGCGTGGACCGCGTCGACGAGAGGGCCCTCAGCATTGCTCTGGACGTGCTCGAGCTCGAGACCGTGCTCGGCGGCCCGGGCGTGCGCGGCGGCGACGTGGTCGTCGAGGGTGGCGGTGCCGTAGATCTCCGGCTCACGGTCGCCGAGCAGGTTGAGGTTGGGCCCTGACAGGAGCACGACGACGGCCATCAGGCGCCCGTCTCGCCGAGCCAGGTGCCGAGCACCGACCGCACCACGTCCGGTGGGACCCGCTCGACGATGTCGACGCCGTCAGGGCCGTCGAGGGCGAAGGTGAGGCCGTCGAAGGCCTTCTTGTCCCGCTTCATGAGCTCCACCAGTTCGTCGGGGTCGTGGCCGGGGTCGAGACGAGTCGGGAGCCCGTAGGCCGCCACGACCGCCTCGTGCTCATCCACCCGGGCGGCGTCCACCCGCTCGAGGCGCTGGGCGAGGCGCGCCGCGAAGATCAGGCCCAGGGCGACAGCTTCGCCGTGGCGCAGGTCGTAGTGGCCGGCCGTCTCCAGTGCGTGGGCGAGGGTGTGGCCGTAGTTGAGCAGCGCCCGGCGCCCGCCCTCGCGCTCGTCGGCCGCCACGATCTCCGCCTTGATGGCGACGCAGCGGGCGACCCGCTCGTCGAGGGGCAGGGCGCCGAGGTCGTCGCCCGTGAGGAAGTGGTACTTGGCCATCTCGCCGAGGCCGCTGGCGTACTCCCGGGGTGGGAGCGCCTCGAGCACCTCGGTGTCGCACAGCACCGCACTGGGCTGCCAGAACGCGCCGACCAGGTTCTTGCCCTCGGGGAGGTTCACCCCGGTCTTGCCCCCGATGGCGGCGTCCACCTGCCCCAGGAGGGTCGTGGCCACGTGCACCACGGCCACGCCCCGGTGGTAGACCGCGGCGGCGAAGCCTCCGACATCGGTCACGACCCCGCCCCCCACGGCGACCACGACATCCCGGCGGGTGAGCCCCCACTGGGCGAACTGGCGGCACAGGTGCTCGATGGTGGCGAGGCTCTTGGCGGACTCGCCTTCGTCGATGGTGAAGACGCGGTGCTCGATGCCGGGGTCGACCGGGACGGCGATGCCCGCCTGGGTGACGACCGCGGCGCGCTGGGCCCCCGCGGGCAGCACCGAGGCGAGTCGGTGGCGGGCGCCGTCGCCCACGAGGACCTCGTACGAGTCGTCGCCGAGGTCGACCGGCACGGTGATCAGCTCGCCCACGGTCATCGGGCCTCGGTGGCGGTGCGGTGAGCGGCGAGCACGCACTCGGCCACCTGCTCGCTGGTGAGGTCGTCCACGACGACGACGGCGTCGGCCATGGCCTCGTACACGGGGGTGCGCTCCTCCACGAGCCGGCGCAGCACCGGCTCGGGGTCGTCGCCCAGCAGGGGCCGGTGGCCTCCGGTGCGCACGCGTCCGAGCAGCGTGGCGACCGTGGCCGACAGCCACACCACGGTGCCGGCCTCGGACAGCGCCTCACGGTTGGCCGGGGCGAGCACGGCGCCGCCGGCGGCGGCGATCACGGCGGGCTCGGGCCATCCGGCGGCGACGGCGACGGCCTCCGTCTCGGCCCGGCGGAAGCCCGCCTCGCCGCCGTCCTCGAAGAGCTGGCGGACGGAGCGGCCGGTGCGCTCCTCGACCAGCGTGTCGGTGTCGAGCAGCGGCCGGTCGAGGGCTTCGGCGACCCGGCGGCCGACCGAGGACTTGCCCGACCCCATCATGCCCACGAGCACCACGTGCTCAGGCACCTGGTGTGCCGGCGCCGCCGTCGAGCTGGGCCAGGTAGGACTCGGCGTTGCGTACGAGCTCGGCCACCGAGTCGCCCCCGAACTTGCGGGTGGCCTCGTCGGCCAGCACGAGCGCCATCATGGTCTCGGCCACCACGCCCAGCGCGGGCACCGCGGTGACGTCGGTCCGCTCCTTGAACGACACCGTCTCCTCCTTGGTGACGGTGTCGACCGTCTTGAGGACGGGCCGGTTCAAGGTGGCGAGCGGCTTCATGGCCACCCGTGCCATCACCACCTCGCCGGTGGAGATGCCGCCCTCGACGCCGCCGGCGAGGCCGGACTCGCGGACGTAGCGGTGGTCGTCGGCGTCCCAGCCGATCGGGTCGTGGGCCGCGCTGCCGCGCCGCGTGGCGACCTCGAAGCCCTCGCCGATCTCGACGCCCTTCACGGCCTGGATGCTCATGAGCGCCTGGGCCAGCAACGCGTCGAGCTTGCGGTCCCAGTGCACGTGGCTGCCGAGGCCGACGGGCACGCCGTAGGCCAGCACCTCGACGACCCCGCCGAGGGAGTCGCCGTCTTTCGCCGCGGCCTTGATCTCGTCGATCATCGCGGCTTCGGCGTCGGGGTCGTTGCAGCGCACCAGCGACTCGTCGATGCGGTCGAGGTCGTCCGGCGTGGGTCGCACGGTGGACTTGGACTCGACCGGCCCCACGGCCACGACGTGCGACAGGATCGACACGCCCAGTTCGGACAGCAGCTTCTTGGCGATGGCGCCGGCGGCGACCCGGGCCGCGGTCTCACGGGCCGAGGCCCGCTCGAGCACGTTGCGGGCGTCGTCGAAGCCGTACTTCTGCATGCCGGCGAGGTCGGCGTGGCCGGGGCGGGGCTGGGTCAGCGGCGAGGCCGTCTCACCGGGGGCGGGCGACATCTCCTCGGTCCACTTGCGCTCCCACTCGGAGTTGCCGATCTCGATGGCCACCGGGGACCCCAGGGTGCGCCCGTGGCGGATGCCGCCGAGCAGCCTCAGCTCGTCCTGCTCGAAGCGCATGCGAGGGCCCCGCCCGTAGCCCAGGCGCCGGCGCCCGAGCTCGACCTGGAGGTCGGCCTCGGTGAGCTCCAGGCCGGCAGGCAGGCCCTCGATCACGACCACGAGGGCCTGACCGTGCGATTCGCCGGCGGTGAGGTAGCGCAACATCACCCGTGAGGTTACTGACCGGGGGCCGCGACCCCCGAGTCCGTTGCCACCTGCTTTGTGGCTCCTTCGTCGCCACCCCTCCGGGATCCGACTCCCGACCGCGGCGCGCCTCCGCTCCGCTCCGGCACCGCAACTCCTCGGGTCAGGCGTTCTTGGGCAGCTCGCTGAACGGCAGGGTCTTGTCGTTGTTGGGCTCCTTGGGCAGCCCGAGGACCCGCTCGCCGATGATGTTGCGCTGGATCTGGTCGGTGCCGCCGTAGATCGCGGGGCCCTGGGCGAACAGCGCGGTGCCCGTGACGACGGGCAGGAGGGGGTTGCCGGTGGCCTCGACCACGGCGTCGCCGTCCTGGCCCTCGTAGGCGTGCAGGGTGCCGGCCGGGCCCACGATGCGCAGGCCGAGGTCGCGCGACACCCGCATCATCTCGCTCATGGAGAGCTTGGCGATGTTGCCCACTCCGGGCAGGTCCTTGCCCTGGGAGCGGAGCGCCTTCTGGCGCAGGCCGTTGTACCGGCCCAGCTCACCGAGGGTGTAGAGCTTCACGAGGTCCTGACGGACGAGCGGGTCGGTGTTCTTGCCGTTGCCCTTGGCGAGGTCGATGAGCAGCTGCGCGCTGGCCGAGAACGGGTTGCCGGCGCGGCGGCGGCCGGTCTTTGCCTTGCCGCCCGGGGTGCGCACGAAGTCACCGGCGCGCTGGGAGAGGTGCCCCATCACCGTGCCGGGGATGGCCACGCTCGTCGCGGCGTGCCCCCCGCCCGAGCCGAGGCTGGCCCGCTCGTGCATGAGGGTGGTGTTGGCCACCGCCCAACCCTTGCCGAGGCCGCCGACGAGGGCGTCGTCGTGGACGCGTGCCTCGCTGAGGAACACCTCGTTGAACATCGCGTGGCCGGTCATCTCCCGCAGGGGGCGGATCTCGACGCCGGGCTGGTGCATGTCGATGGCGAAGTAGCTGATGCCCTGGTGCTTGGGCACGCTGGCGTCGGTGCGGGCGATGAGCATGCCGAGGTCGGCCACCTGGCCGGCGGAGGTCCACACCTTCTGGCCTTCGACGGTCCACTCGTCGCCGTCCTTGACCGCCTTCGTGGTGAGGCCGGCGAGGTCCGAGCCCGCCCCGGGCTCGCTGAAGAGCTGGCACCAGGCCTTCTGGCCGGTGACGATGTCCCGCACGTAGAGGTCGATCTGCTCCTGGGTGCCGTGCGTGGCGATGGTGGGCGCCGCCAGCATCAGGCCGAGCCCACCGGGTGCACCGAGGGCACCGAACGAGGCGATGGTCTCCTGGACCTTGACGGTGTCGTTGCGCGACAGCTCACGTCCGTAGGCGTTGGCCGGCAGGTTGGGGGCGGCCCACCCGGCGAGGCCGAGGCGGTCCCACCACTCCCCCACGGTGAGGTCGGGATCCCAGTTGTCCTCGAGCCACGACGTCAGCTCGGTGATCACGTCGGTGTCCTGCACGGTGTCGGCCATGGGTTCCCCCGGGAGCTCGGCGAATCAGCCCGCCGGCCCGGCGGGGTCGCGCCGATGGTAGGGAGGCGCAGCGCCTGCCCACCAGTCCGCCCGGGCCGCGACTCAGTCGAGCCCGAGGATCTGGTTGCTGAACAGCACGGCGATCACCGTGGACGCCGCCAGGGCGGGGCCGAAGGGGAACGCCGCGTTCTTCCGGCGGATGAGGGCGAGAGCGCCGCCCACGACGACCCCGACGACGCAGCCGATCATGAGGCCGAACAGCACGAGGGTGATCGCCCGGATGGGGTCCGGCGCGAGCCAACCGAGGAAGAGGCCCATGACGAGGGCGAGCTTCACGTCGCCGAAGCCCATGCCGGCCGGGTACACGAGGTGGGCGACGAAGAGCAGGGCGAAGTAGGTGCCGGCGCCCACCAGCGCGTAGCCGATGGTCTCGGGCAGCCCGAGGCCGAGCGACACCACCACGATGAGCGGCAGCGACAGCGCCAGGGTCGGGAACACGATCCGGTCGGGGATGCGGTAGTGCTCGATGTCGATCACCGAGACGACCAGGAGCGAGGCGAAGAGCACGCAGAACGGCACCACCACGGCGCTGACGCCGAAGCGGACGCCGGCGAGCGCGAAGAGCACCGGGGTCAGGAGCTCCACGGCGATGCCCCCGCCGCGGGTCAGCGGTCCGCCGGCACCTTCGACCTCGTCCTCGACCTCTTCCGCCTCGTCGTCGACGACGTCGCCTGGAGCGGAGGAGGCCGGCGGGGCGGCCGGGGCCCGCACCCAGTAGAGGACGGGTGGGTGCTCTCGCAGGCTCGGCCAGCGGACGGGCCGCTTGTGGGGGACCTCGTCGATCAGCGTGGTCAGGAAGGGGGCGACCAGCAGGCCGGCGACGACGCAGAGCGCGACGACGAGGGCATCCGACACGTCGGGCACGGTAGTGGCGACCGCGTGCGGCGACGCGGAGGGCTCAGGTCTGGACCGAGGACAGGAACTTCAACAGCAGGCCCCGGTTGATGGGCTCGTCGCCCTCGGAGGTCACCTCGGCCAGCGCCGCCTCCCGCTCCTCGACCGTGGTGGCCCGGGCCGCGGCCGCGACCGCTCGGGCCGCCTTCGGGCTCAGGTTGGCGAGCTGGCGGGCCACTTCGGCGGCGTCGCCGGTGTCGTCGGCCTCGAACCCCGAGGTGCCGGGGCTGAACAGGGCGTCGGAGCCGCCCCCGCTGGGAAGGTCGTCCGCGAAGAGCGCCGCGCCCGCACCGCCCATGGGCATCGGGCTGTCGAGCGGCTCGGCGGGCGCGCTGTCGAAGGAGCCGAACCCGGCGAAGTCGCCGCCAGCGTCGGGGGCGGCGAAGGAGAAGGCCGGGTCCTCGCTCGGGTCGGAGGCGAAGCCCTGGTCGAACCCGCCTCCTCCGTCGGAGCCGAAGCCCTGAGCGAGTCCCGAGCCGGTGTCCTCTCCGTAGTGCGACTCGTAGGCAGGGGCCTCGGGGGCGGCGTCGGCCAGGCCGAAGCCCGAGGCCATCGCGTCGAGCTCGGCGCGGGCGCTCGACGCCGCCGACTCGCTCGACGGCGCGCCGTACCCGTTGGCGGGGGCATAGGGGTCGGTCGCGTACGGATCGCTGGCGTACGGCTCGGTGGCGTAGGGCTCGGCCGCCGCGGTGTAGGCGGCGTCCGCCGCGGAGAGGTCCCCCTGCCCGGGCTCGTCGGCGGCATAGGGCAGGTCTGCGCCCGGAGCGGCGTCGTGGCCGGGCCCGGCGACGGCCACCGGCTCGGCCCACGGGTCCGTGGCCGGCGCGTCATCGAGGGTCGGCCCCGGCAGCGTCTCGGGCACGGCCGGCT
Organism: Acidimicrobiales bacterium; assembly: GCA_016794585.1. Lineage (NCBI taxonomy): Bacteria > Bacillati > Actinomycetota > Acidimicrobiia > Acidimicrobiales > Acidimicrobiales bacterium. The sequence goes on along the minus strand of JAEUJM010000047.1, from coordinate 93,216 downwards.
CCGGCGCGAGTACCTCTTCGAGCTCGACCACCTCGACCAGGCCCGCCTCCACCAGGTCCTTGGCCCGACGGCAGGCATCGAGCTCGTCGAGCTCCAAGGCGTCCGCGACGGCGGCGACCGAGCGCCCCTCGGCAACGGCGACGATCGCCTTCCAGCGCACGCGGTCCACGACCACCTCGCTCGTGGGCAGGTCGGGCACGAGGGCGAGGCCCACCGCCAACGACGGCACGACCGCCTCGATCTCGCGCCACTCCTCGAGCTGGCGCTCGGCCTCACCCAGCAGCACCTCGATGTCCTGCGGGTTTCCGGGCTGCGTGGTGGTCTCGTCGGCCTCGAAGCTGAACGAGCCCTCGCCGTAGCGCAGCAGCTCGAACAGCACGGCCACCGCGGCGGCGGCGTCACGGGCGCCCGTGGCCTCGGCGCCGACGACCTTGCCGCCGTCGATCCACACGCTGCCGGATCCCCGGTCACCGCTCAGCCGCAGGCGGCCGGTCTTGGCCCCCGAGCCGAGCATGCGGAGAACCTCGGGCAACGCAAACGTCTCGATCGTGCCCTGTAGTGCCACGGAGCAACCTCCAACGACGGATTGACTCCGCTTCCATCGGCAGGAGGTCGCTGAGAATTCAGTGTGTGCGGGAAGAGCGCTCCTCGAGGCCGCGGCGCGCGCCTGCGGCCATGGCCGCCACGGGCGCCTCGAGCCCCGTCCAGTGCACGAACGCGTGGGCCGCCTGATGCACGAGCATGCCCAGTCCGTTGGCCACCGTGGCTCCGTCGGCCTCGGCGCCGGCGAGCAGCGGGGTGACCCGCGGGTGGTACAGCAGGTCGACGACGACCTGCCCACCGCCGAAGTGGACGCCCGGCAGCGGGGTGGATGCGCCGTCCATGCCGACCGGGGTGGCATTGACCACGATCTCGGCGTCGGCCGCGGCCTCGGGTGGACCGAGCCGGCCGACCGGGCCGGCCAGGGCGACCGCTTCTGCCGCCCGCTCCGGGGTCCGGTTGACCACCATCACCTCTCGAGCGCCGGCGCCGGCGAGGGCGAGCACGACGGCGCGCGCCGCGCCCCCCGCGCCGAGGACGACACAACGCCGGCCGTCCGGGGAGACGCCTTGGTCGGCGCGCAGCGCATCGAGGAACCCGGCCCCGTCGGTGTTCTCCCCCAGCAGCTCGCCGTCCGCCAGGGGCACCACGCAGTTCACCGCACCGAGGGCTTCGGCGTCGGCGCTGAGGCGGTCGACGGCCCGGGCGGCGCCGTCCTTGTGGGGCATGGTCACCGACAGGCCGGCGAGGCCGAGGGTCCGGACGGCCTCGACCGCGCCGGCGGTGGCCCCCGGTGCCACATCGAAGGCCACGTACGCCCAGTCCAGGCCGAGCGCCGCGAAGGCGGCGTTGTGGATGGCCGGCGACAGCGAGTGACGCACCGGATGGCCGATGACCGCGGCGACCCGGGTGTCGCCGCTCAGCACAGGCCGAGGTCCTGGCACTCTTCCTTGGCCGTCAGGAACTCGTCGTAGCTGTCGGTGAAGAAGTGGTGGCCGTCCTGGCCGGCGAGCACGTAGTAGAGCCACGGGCCGCCGGCGGGGTTCATGGCGGCCTCGAGCGAGGCCCGCCCGGGCAGGCCGATCGGCGTCGGGGGGAGGCCGGCGTTCTCCCGCGTGTTGTACGGCGAGTCGACGTCGAGCTGCGAGGCGGTCAGCGTGCCGTCCGTGGCGCCACCGACGGCATAGGCGATGCTGGCGTCGATCCCGAGGGGGATCCCCTGGGCGAGGCGGTTGTAGATGACCCTCGCCACCTTGGCACGGTCCTCGTCGATGCCCGCCTCCCGTTCGACGAGCGAGGCCACGATGATGGTCTCGTAGGCGCTGAGGCCGGTGACCGCCTCGGCGTTGTCGTAGCCCGCCTCCTGGGCGACCTGGTCGAAGCGGTTGATCATGGCCTGGACGATGGCGGCTTCCGTGTCCTCCTCCTCGATGCGGTAGGTGTCCGGGAAGAGCAGGCCCTCGAGGTTGCCCTGGTCGGCCGGCTGGTAGCGCGAGCGCAGCTCGCCGCTAAGCAGCACGGTGCTGAGGGACTCCGTGGTGAAGCGGTCCACCGCTTCGTCGAGGGCCGCGATCGTGTTGCCCGGCACCGGCAGCCCGGCCCCGTTCCACACGCTGTAGCCCTCGGGGATGGTCACCTGGTCGTACGGGGGCGCCTGCGGCCCGGCCTCGAGGACGGCCAGGGTCGAGCCCATCGAGGCGTTCTCGGTGAGCACGTAGTCGCCGGCCTGGATGGTGCCCTCACCGCGGAACTTCACGTAGTACTCGAAGATGGTCGCGTTGGTGACCACGCCCTCTGCGGCGAGGAGCTGCGCGATCCCGCTGGTGGACGTGCCCTCCGGGATGGTCAGGGCGACCTCGACCCCGGGGGACCCTGGATCGACCTGCTTCATCAGCCACACGGAGACGCCGGCGGCGCCGAGGGCGAACACCACCAGCACGGCCAGCACGACGAGACAACCGCGCCCCCGACGGGGCTGGTGCACGACCATGCGCTCCTGGCCAGTGCCTCCTGCCGGCCGCTGGGGCTGCGGGCGCTCGCCGCCACCCGGCTGCGACGCACGCGAGGCCGCGGGGCTCCCTGCGCTCCCGGACGAGCGGTCGCTCGGCGCAGGGTCCGTTCCAGGGGTCGCTGGTCGAGGCGCCCGCCTCGGCTGCGGTCCCTGCGGCGACGGGGTCCCCTGCCGTGCCTGCGCCTCGGGCTGGGGCGGAGCCTGGGGTCGGGGTTGCGACGGCGCCGGCTCGGCCGGTCGGCCGCGGCGGGGGCCGAGGAGCTCGGCCAGGATGTCGCTGCCGTCGTCGGTGGGGTTGCTCACTGAGGTTCCTGGTGTCGTCGGTCCAACCACGCCTGCAGGAGCACGGCGGCGGCGACCATGTCGATCACCTTGCGCCGGTCCTTTCCACGCACGTTCTGCTCGGCCAGGCTGCGCTGCGCGGTCACGGTCGTGAAGCGCTCATCGTAGGTCTCGACGGGCAGTCCGGTGACCTCACCAATCTTGGTTGCCTCGGCGCGCGCCGCCGTGGCCGCCGGACCGTCCGTGCCGTCGAGGGAGAGCGGGAGACCCACCACGATGAGGGTCGCCTCCCACTCGGCCGCGGCTTCGGCGATGGCCCGGCGGTCACGCGGCACGTCGCCCGATCGGATGATCACCCGGTCGGGCGACGCCACGGCCCGGTCGGGGTCGCTGATGGCCAGGCCGATGCGGCGCTGGCCGAGGTCGATGCCGAGGACCCGACCCGATGACGGGGCGCGGGTCAAGCGAGCCCGGCGGCCGCCCGAGCCTGGTCGAGGGCCTCGTCGAGGGCGCCCACGTCCTTGCCCCCGGCCACGGCGAGGTCGGGGCTCTTGCCGCCGCCCCCCTTCACCGTTCTCGCGGCGTCGGCGATGAGCGCGGACGCCTCGAAGCCGCTGTCCTTCGTCACCGCGGCGACGAGGGCGACCCCTCCGTCGTCGGGCGCGCCGCCCAGCACCACGGCGCGCACGCCGAGGTCGCGGACGGCGACGGCGAGGTCGCGCAGATCGTCTCGGCCGATGCGGTCGACCCGGGCCACGACCACGCCGCTGGTGGCGGCCGCGGCGAGCTCGGCGGCACGCCCACTGGCGGCCTGGCGCCGCAGGGCCTTCAGCTCGTCGCGAGTGGCCTTGAGCTCGGTGAGCCGCTTCTCGACGCCCTCCACCAACTCATCGGGTGGCACGCCCAGCAGCGCGGCCGCCTTGGCCAGGACGGCCTCCTCGCGCCGGAGGCGGTCGATGGGGCCCGTGCCGGTGAGGGCCTCGATGCGCCGCAGGTTCGAGCCGATCGAGCCCTCCGACACGATCTTCACCGGGCCGATGTCGCCGGTGGCCCGCACGTGGGTGCCACCGCACAGCTCGACGGAGTGCCGGCCGGCCTCGAGGACCCGGACGATCTCGCCGTACTTGTCGCCGAAGAAGGCGATGGCACCCACGGCCTCGGCGTTGGCCTTGGTGGTCTCGTAGTGGCGCACGGGGTCGTTCGCGAGGATCTCGCGGTTGACGAGGTCCTCGATGGCCACGAGCTCCTCGGGGGTCACGGCCTCGTAGTGGCTGAAGTCGAAGCGGAGGCGCTCGGGCGTGACGAGCGAGCCCTGCTGCTTCACGTGGTCCCCCAGGACCTTGCGGAGCCCCCAGTGCAGGAGGTGGGTGGCGGTGTGGTTGCGGCGGATCGCGTTGCGCCGGTCGACATCGATGGCCGCGGTGGCCATCTGCCCGGCGTTGAGCTCGCCGTCGAGGATGCGCACCGAGTGGCGGTGCAGCCCCGGCAGTGCGTACGTGGTGTCGAGCACCTCGGCACGGCCCGTGTCGGTGCTGATGGTGCCCGTGTCGCCCACCTGGCCGCCGGACTCGGCGTAGAAGGGGGTGTGGTCGAGGAACACCGCGGCGGTGGTGGCGCCGTCCTCGCCGACGGCGACGTCGGTGACGGCCAGGACGCGAGCCGTGGTCTCGAACTCCTCCCGACCGGTGAAGTCGGTCGGCCCGAACTCGTCGAGCACCTCGTGGTAGCGGTCGGCGTCGCCGCTGGCCGGGCCGGCGGCCTTGCGCGACTCCTTGGCCCGGGTGCGCTGCTCGTCCATGGCCACCGCGAAGCCGGCATCGTCCACGCCGAAGCCCCGCTCGGAGGCGATCTCCTGGGTGACCTCGAGGGGGAAGCCGTAGGTGTCGTGGAGGGTGAAGGCCACCCGACCGTCGAGCACGCCGCCCTCGGGGAGGCGGCCCAGCTCGTCGTCGAGCAGGACCGAGCCCGTCTTCAGGGTCTGGCGGAAGCGGGTCTCCTCGCGCTCGACCACCCCGCGCACGAAGTCGTGGTTCTTGCGCAGGTCTGGGTAGTCGTCGCCCATGACGGCCACGACCTCGTCGACCAGGGCAGGGGTGACCACCTCGTCGACGCCGAGGAGGTACGCGTGGCGCACGGCGCGACGCATGATGCGCCGGAGCACGTAGCCCCGGTCCTCGTTGGACGGGAAGACCCCGTCGCTGACGAGGAAGGTCATGGTGCGGGCGTGCTCGGCGAGGATGCGCAGGGACACGTCGCTGGCGTCGCCGCTGCCGTAGGCGACCCCGGTGAGGGTGGCGGCCCGAGCGATGAGACGGGCGAGCTCGTCCGTGTCGAAGACCGAGTCGACCCCCTGGAGCACCGCCAGGTTCCGCTCGAGGCCGAAGCCCGTGTCGATGCTGGGCTTGGGCAGCGGGACCATCGACCCGTCGGGCTGGCGCTCGAACTGCATGAACACGAGGTTCCAGATCTCGACGAAGCGCTCCTCGCCACCGAGTGCCGGACCGCCGTCGGCGCCGTACTCGGGGCCCTTGTCCCAGAAGATCTCCGAGCAGGGCCCGCACGGACCCGTGTCGCCCATCCGCCAGAAGTTGTCCTCGTCGAGGCGCTGGATGCGCTCGGCGGGCACGCCGACGTCGTCGCGCCAGATGACCTCGGCATCGTCGTCGGAGACGTGGACGGTGATCCAGAGGCGCTCCGGGTCGAGGCCGAGCGTCTCGGTGAGGAAGCCCCAGGCCAACGGGATGGCACGGTCCTTGAAGTAGTCGCCGAAGCTGAAGTTGCCGCACATCTCGAAGAAGCTGAGGTGCCGGGTGGTGCGGCCCACCTCGTCCAGGTCGTTCTGCTTGCCGCCGGCACGCACGCACTTCTGCACCGAGGTGGCACGCGGGTAGGGCGCCGGCTGCTCCCCCGTCAGGAAGGGAGCGAACGGCACCATGCCGGCGATGGTGAACAGCACCGTGGCGTCGTGGGGGATGAGGCTGGCCGACGGCACCACCGTGTGGCCCCGCTCCTCGAAGTAGCCCAGGAAGGCTCGTCGCAGCTCGTTCGCCTGCACCCCGACAATGTACGGGGCGCGCCGGTCAGTTCGGGGACGACTTGACGGTGATGGCCCGCACCGAGGACCCGGGCGCGGGATCGCCCTCCAACCCGGCCCGGAGCTCGGCCTCGCGCTCCCGCATGGCCAGGCGGGCCTCGAAGAGGGCGTCCTTCGCATCGTCGAGCCGGGAGCGGGCCCTCGTCGCCAGCTCGCCGGCCACGTGCGCGGGCGTCAGCTCCTGCACCTTCTGGCGCCCGTAGGCGAAGGCCCACACGGTGCCGGCCACCCCGGCCACCATGCCCATCAGGAACCAGCGCAGGCGCTTCAGCACGGCGGCCTCAGCTCGTGCGGCGCAGGCGCTGCGCGGCGCGGTTGGTGCCGGCGGCGAGGGCCAGCGCCTTGATCACCGGCGTGGACAGGGCGTCGGTGGTGAGCCGGGCGCGCGCCTCGGCGGCGGCCGTGATGCGCTCCGCGGCGTCGAGCAGGCCGTCGGTGCGGTCCATCTCGGCCTCGGCGTGCCCCACGGCGTCCACGAGGGCGGCGACGGTGGCGGCGGTCTCGCGGCGCAGGTGGTCGACCTCGACGTTGAGGGCCCGGACGGCACGCGCCAGCCACACCACCACGGCGACGAGCAGGCAGAGGGCGACCGTCGCGGCGACCGCGACGACGAGGGCGGCGACCTCGGCCCCGCTCACGACTTCCCCCCGGTCTCCGGCTCGCTTCGCTGGCGCATGCGCTCGGCGATCTCCTCCTCGGCCCCGTGGGGCGACGGCTCGTAGTACACCCGTCCGGCCAGGTGCTCGGGCCGGTGGTCCTGGCGGACCCATCCACGGGGGTCGTCGTGAGGATACTTGTACCCCGCACCGTGGCCGAGGTCGGCGGCGCCGCGGTAGTGCGCGTCGCGCAGGTGGGCGGGGACGTCGCCGCGGGGCTGGTCGCGCACGTCGGCCTCGGCTCGGCCGAGCGCGACGGTCACGCGGTTCGACTTGGGCGCGGCGGCCAGGTACACGGTGGCCTGGGCCAGGTTGAGCTTGGCCTCGGGGAGGCCCACGAACTCGAGCGCCCGGGCCGCGGCGTCCGCCACCACCAGTGCCTGCGGATCGGCGAGGCCCACGTCCTCCGACGCGAGGATGACGAGCCGGCGGGCGATGAAGCGGGCGTCCTCGCCGGCGGCGAGCATCAGCGCCAACCAGTAGAGGGCGGCATCGGGATCGGAGCCCCGGATGCTCTTGATGAAGGCGCTGACCACGTCGTAGTGGTCGTCGCGTCCGTAGCGGTGCGCCTTGGTGTCGAGCGCCGCCTCGCTGTCGGCCACGGCCACGTGGGGCGGGCCACCCGCGGACCGGGCCCGCTCGCCGGCGAGCGCGACCGCCACCTCCAGTGCGGTGAGCGCGTGGCGGCCGTCGCCGGCCGAGCGCAGGACGAGCAGCGCCAGGGCCTCCTCGTCCGCGGTCGCTCCCTCGGCCTCCAGACCACGCTCGAGCAACCGGTGCAGTGCGTCGTCGTCGAGGGGCTCGAGGCGGAACAGCGTGGAGCGCGACAGCAGCGGCGGGTTGACCTCGAAGTAGGGGTTCTCCGTGGTGGCCCCCACCAACACGAGCAGGCCGGTCTCGACCGACGGCAGGAGCGCGTCCTGCTGGCTCTTGTTGAACCGGTGGACCTCGTCGAGGAAGAGGATCGTGCCCTGGCCGCGCTCGCCGAGGCGGTGCTGTGCCGCGGCGGTCACCTCCCGCACGTCCTTCACCGAGGCGGTGACCGCCGAGAGGGCCACGAAGGTCTTCGATGAGCGCGCCGCGATCAGCCGGGCCAGGGTGGTCTTGCCCGTCCCGGGTGGCCCCCAGAGGATCACCGACGAGAGGCGGTCGGCCTCGACCAGCGCCCGGAGCGGCCGACCCGGCCCCAGCAGGTGCTCCTGGCCGACCACGTCGTCCAGCGAGGCGGGCCGGAGGCGGTCGGCCAGCGGCGCGGTGCGGCGGAGCCGCTCGTCCGCCGCGGCACCGAAGAGGTCGTCAGCCATCCCGGCGGAGGGTACCCGCGGCCCGTCGCGCCGGGGCCGGCGACGCCGGTGTGCCACGATCGTGAGCGTGCCGACCCCCCTCGTCGTGCTCTTCTACGTGTGGCTGCTCGTGTCGGTCGGCATCCTCATCTACCGCATCGCCACCAGGAACAGCCGCCGGGCCACCATCGTCCGCGCCGACGACACCGACCGGGCGCACCGGGTCGACTGGGGACCGCCGCCGGGCCCCTCCCCCGCCGATGGGCCTCCGCTCGTCCCCCACCCGGCGCCGCCGACGCCACCGGTCACGCCCGCCCCGTCACCGGCGTCCGTCGCCCCGGCGCGGCGGACCGACCTGCCCCCGGCGACCACCCTCATCGAGGCGCTCGCCGGCATCACCATGCCCTGCGACCTGCTCCCCCTCACCTCCGTCGAGGGCCGGGTCCTCGGCGAGCGTGAGCTCCTGCTGGTGACATCCGGGTACCAACCAGAAGACGTCGGCGAGGCCTTCGCGTCGGCCCTCGAGGCGCTCGGCTACGCCATCACCCCGATGGGCCCGGTGACGGTCATGGCCACCCGGGGCCCCGACCGCATCACCGTGGTCCTGCACGAGCGACCCCACGACGAGCTGTCGGGCAAGCGCTCGGCCTTCCCCACCACCTCGCCGGGCGACGTGGTCCTCGAGCTCCGGCTCTGACCGTCGCCCGTCGGGGCCCGGATCAGGCCTTGGGGGGCAGGAGGCGCAGGCCCAGCTCGGTGAGCTGGTCGGCATCGATGGGCGTCGGCGCCGAGGTGAGGGGATCAGTGCCCGACTGCGTCTTCGGGAAGGCGATGACCTCGCGGATGTTCTCCTCGCCGGCCAGCAGGGCGACGAGGCGGTCGAGGCCGACGGCGAAGCCGGCGTGGGGCGGCGCCCCGTACCGGAACGCGTCGAGCAGGAAACCGAACTTCGCCTGCGCCTCCTCGGCGGCGATCCCGAGGGCGGCGAAGATCTTGGTCTGGATGTCCGGGCGATGGACCCGGACCGAGCCCGAGCCCAGCTCCCAGCCGTTGAGGACGAGGTCGTAGGACTGCGAGCGGATGCCGAGGAGGGCCTCGCCGCCCTCGTCGAGCAGGTGGAGGTCCTCGAGGTTGGGCATGGTGAACGGGTGGTGGGCCGACACCGGCCGCCCGGCGTCGTCGAGTCCCTCGAAGAGGGGGAAGTCGACGACCCAGAGGAAGTGGAGCCCGCCCTCGGTGACCGGCGGGCGCCCGAGCGCCAAGCGGAGCAGGCCGAGCACGTGCTGCACCGTCCGCCGCTCGTCGGCGACGAGCAGCAACAGATCACCCTCCTCGGCGTCGAGCGCCGAGGACAGGCCGACGAGCTCGTCGTCGGACAAGAACTTGGCTACCGGAGAGCTCACCGCGCCGCCGGCCTCGACCTTCATCCACACGAGGCCCTTCGCGCCGTAGCGCTTGGCGTCGTCGGTGAGGGCGTCGAGCTGGTTGCGGGTGGTGTCCGCCTTGCCGGGCACCCGGATCCCCTTCACGCACGGGGCCTTGAACGCGTTGAACCCGGTCGACGCGAACAGCTCGGTCAGCTCGACCAGCTCCATCCCGAAGCGCACATCGGGCTTGTCGCTCCCGTAACGCTCCATGGCGTCGTGCCAGGTCATGGTGGGGATGGCGCCCGGCCGCTCCCCCGTCACCGCTTCGACCGCCGACAGCACGGCCTCGGTGGTGAAGGCCAGGACCTCGTCCTGGCCCACGAAGCTGGCCTCGAGGTCGAGCTGCATGAACTCGAACTGCCGGTCGGCACGCAGGTCCTCGTCACGCAGGCAGCGGGCGATCTGGTAGTAGCGGTCGAGGCCACCCACCATGCACAGCTGCTTGAACAGCTGGGGGCTCTGCGGCAGCGCGTAGAACGAGCCGGGGCGCAGTCGCGACGGCACCACGAAGTCGCGTGCGCCCTCGGGCGTGGACGCGATCAGCATCGGCGTCTCGACCTCGGTGAAGCCCTGGTCGGCCATGGACCGGCGGATTGCCGCGTTCACCGTCGCGCGCACGGCCAGGTTGTGTTGCATGCGGTCGCGCCGGAGGTCGACGTAGCGGTGGCGCAGGCGGATGGTCTCGTCCGTGTCGACCCGGCCGGCCAGCGAGAACGGCGGCGGCTCGGCCTCGGACAGCACCTCGACCGTGGCATCGCCGATCTCGATCTCGCCGCTCGGCAACGCCGGGTTGCCGGTGCCCTCGGGGCGCAAGCGGACCGTGCCCCGCACCCGCACGACGTACTCGGAACGCAGGTCGTTGGCGCCGTCGACCACGCACTGCACCACTCCGGTGCGGTCGCGGACGTCGACGAAGGCGAGGTGCTCGCCGTGCTCGCGACGGGTGGCCACCCACCCGCACACCGCCACCTCGCGACCGGCGTCGGCGGCTCGGAGCTCACCGCAGTAGTCGGTGCGCATGCCTGCTGCTGGAACGGCCGTCGTCATCGGTGGTGATCTTCTCCTCGCCCGCCGGGGCGGGCGGGGCACGGGGTCCGAGGCTACCGGACCGGCCCTCCGGACCCGCAGGCCATCCGCCGACGCTCCGAGCCGTCGGGTCGTGAGCGCCCGGGACTCACCCCCGGGGCAGCACCCGGTACGCGTCGTAGACGCTCTCGATGCCCTTGATGGTGCTGATCACGGAGTCGAGGTGCGACGGGTCGCCGAGCTCGACGTCGAAGTGCATCTTGCACACCCGGTCGGCGGTGGTCTGCGTGTTCGAGGCGAGGATGTTGACCTGATAGGAGGCGAAGACCGAGGACACGTCGCCCAGCAGCGACCGACGGTCGAGCGCCTTGACCTCGAGGGCGGCCACGAAGCTGCCGCTGTGGGCCTCGTCCCACTCGACCTCGATGAGCCGGTCGGCCTGGCCGGCGGTGAGCGACACGGCGTTGGCGCAGTCCGTCCGGTGCACCGACACCCCTCGACCGCGCGTGACGAAGCCCATGATCTCGTCGCCGGGGACCGGGGTGCAGCACCGGGAGAGGCGCACGAGGACGTCGTCGAGGCCTTCCACGTGCACGCCGGCGCCGTCCACCGACGACCGTCGGGTGCGAGCCGTGGTGGGGAGCTGCTCCTCGCGCTCGGGGTCCCCGCCCCGCAGCAGGCGCATGGCCCGGGCCGACACCGCCTCGGGGGACACGTGGTGCTCGCCCACCGCGGCGTAGAGGGCGTCGAGGTCGGCGTAGTTGAGGCTGGCCACGACGTCGCTGACGAGTTTCGCGGCGGCGGGCGTCCGCACCGGCACCCCGGCGCGCCGCAGGGCCTTCTGGACCTCGTCGCGTCCGGTCTCGATGGCGTCCTCGCGGCGCTCCTGCGAGAACCACTGGCGGATCTTGTTCGCGGCGCGACGGGTGACCACGACGTTCAGCCAGTCCTGGGACGGCCCGGCGCTGCCCGTCTTCGCCGTGAAGATCTCGACGGTGGCCCCCGACCGCAACGGGGTCTCGAGCGACACCAGGCGGCCGTCCACCTTGGCCCCGATGCACGCGTGGCCGACCTCGGTGTGGATGGTGTACGCGAAGTCGATGGGGGTGGCACCCCGCGGGAGGGTGACGACATCGCCCTGAGGGGTGAACAGGTAGACCTCGTCCTGGTCCAGGTCGATCTTCAGGTTGGCCATGAAGGCCGACGGGTCCGACGTCTCCTCCTGCCAGTCGATGATGCGGTTGAGCCACACCGCGTCGCCGGCCGGGGACGGGTCCTTGTAGCTCCAGTGGGCCGCGACGCCGATCTCGGCCCGCCCGTGCATCTCCCGGGTGCGGATCTGGACCTCGAGGGGCTTGCCCTGCGGCCCGATCACCGTCGTGTGCAGCGACTGGTACAGGTTGAACTTGGGCATGGCCACGTAGTCCTTGAAGCGGCCTTGCACGGGGTGCCAGGTGCCGTGGATGGACCCGAGCGCCGCGTAGCAGTCCTTGACCGTGCCCACGATGACGCGGATGCCCACCAGGTCGTAGATGTCCTCGAAGTCCCGGCCCTTCACGACCATCTTCTCGTAGATGCTCCAGAGGTGCTTCGGCCGACCGGTGACCTCCGCCTCGATGCCGAGCTCGCCCAGGCGCAGGCGCACCTCCTCCAGGACCTGCGTGAGGTACAGCTCGCGCTCGGGGGCCCGGATCGACACCATGTGGTCGATCTCGGCGTAGCGCTTGGGGTGCAGCGCCGCGAAGGCGAGGTCCTCGAGCTGCTGCTTCATCTCCTGCATCCCGAAGCGGTGGGCCAGCGGGGCGTAGACGTCGAGGGTCTCCTGCGCGGTGCGCTCCTGCTTCCACTCGGGCATCGCCGCGATCGTGCGCATGTTGTGGAGCCGGTCCGACAGCTTGATGATGAGAACCCGCAGGTCCTCGGCGACCGCCACGAGCATCTTGCGGATGGTGGCGGCCTGCTGGGCCTCCTTCGTCTCGAAGTCCAGCCGCTCCAGCTTGGTGACCCCGTCGACGATCGACGCGACCGTCGGGCTGAAGTCCCGCTCGAGCTCGTCGAGGCTGACACGGGTGTCCTCGACCGCGTCGTGCAGCAGGGCCGCCGCCACGGTGTCCTCGTCGAGGCCGAGGTCGGCCACGATGGTGGCCACCGCGAGGGGATGGGTCACGTAGGGGTCGCCCGACTTGCGGAACTGCCCCTCGTGGGCCGTCGCCGCGAGCCGGTACGCCTCCTCGATCATCGCCGTCGACGCCTTGGGGTGGTGGCGACGGAACGTGTCGATCAGCGGCTTGAGCTCGACCGCCGCGGGGACGCTGTGCCGCCGCCAGGGCAGGACGCGATCGACGGTCGTGGCCACGAGTTCAGTCGTACGCCAGGAGCGAGCGGATGTCGCGGTCGGGCAGGCGGGACCGTCCTCCGAGGAACTCGAGCTCCATCAGGAAACCGAGGCCGGCGACCTCGCCGCCCAGCTTCTCGATGAGGCCGGCGGCCGCCGCGGCCGTGCCGCCGGTCGCCAGCACGTCGTCGATGATCACCACGCGGTGACCGGGACCGAGGGCGTCGCGATGCACCTCGAGGGTGTCGGTGCCGTACTCGAGCTCGTACTCGAGGTGCTCGGTGTCGTGGGGCAGCTTCCCGGGCTTGCGCACCGGGATGAACGCGGCGCCGAGCTTGTAGGCGACCGGCGCGCCGAGGATGAAGCCCCGCGCCTCGATGCCCACCACCCGGTCGACCTGCTGCCCGGCGAACTCCTCGGCCAGCGCGTCGACGGTGGCCCGGAAGGCCTCGACATCGGCCAGCAGGGGCGTGATGTCCTTGAAGATGATGCCCGGACTCGGGAAGCCGGGGATGTCACGGATGTGGGACTTGAGCCACGCAGGGTCGACCGCCATCAACGCAGTCTACGTGCCGCGCCCCGGGGGCCGGACCGGTGCGTCAGCGCTTCTTCTTCTTGCGGGGCCGGGGCGGGATGGCCGTCGCCGACGGCGCCGCGGGGCGTGCCGTGGCCACGCCACCGGTCGCCGGGCCCGAGGAGGCGGGCCCGCCGGCCCCCACGCCCGCCGTGGCCGCCGCACGCAGTGACGACGGGCTGACGTGGCGGATGCCGGTGACGGGCACGGGGCCGCCGTAGGACTTCTCGAGGCGCTCGCGGAGCGTGCGGTTGCGGGGCTCGCGCTCCTTCAGCCAGGCCACGAGGCTGGAGGCCACGACGATCGAGGAGTACGCGCCGCTCACGAGGCCGATCAGCAGTGCGAAGCCGAACTCCTCGAGGGTCACCGCGCCCAGCAGCACGGCTCCGATCAGCAGGATCGACAGCACCGGCACGATGGTCACGAACGTCGTGTTGACCGACCGCATCAGCGTCTGGTTCAACGAGAGGTTCATCAGACCCGTGTAGGTGGTCCGGTTGGCCAGGCCGACGCGCGCCTGGTTCTCCTTCACCTTGTCGAACACGACGATGGTGTCGTAGAGCGAGAACCCGAGGATGGTCAGGAAGGCCACCACCGTGGCGGGGGTGACCTCGAGCTGGAAGATCGAGTAGACGCCGACGCTGATGATGATGTCGTGGGCCACGGCCACGAGCGCACCGATGGCCATGCGCCACTCGAGGGTGAGCGCGATGTAGATCCCCAGGATCACGAAGAAGACGATCAGTGCCCGTAGGGCCTTGTCGGTGATGTTCTGACCCCAGGACGGCCCGACCGTGCTGACGCTGATGTCGCTGGCCTCGACCCCGGCGGCGTCGGCGAGCGTCTCGGTGATCTCGCCGGAGCGGTTGACCGACTCGGCCCCCGCCTGGATGCGCACGATGGTGTCGCCCGAGGAGTTGGTGAGGGTCTGGATCTTGGCCTCGGACTCGTCGACCGAGCCCATCGCGTCGCGGGCGTCGCTCACGGAGAAGCTCTCGGAGGGCACCTCCCAGACGCCTCCACCCTCGAAGTCGATACCGAGGTTGAGCTCGCGCGTGGCCAGCGAGACGACGCTCAGGATCACGAAGATGATCGACAGGGGGATGCCGATGCGCCACAGCTTGCGGAAGTCGTAGTCGTTCTCGCCCCGGTAGAGGCGTCGGAGACCGCTCACGGCGCCTCCTCCCCGTCATCGTCGGCGTCGGCGTCGACGTCGACGTCGGGCGCCCGCCCGCCACCTGCCGCGACGAGGCCCGACGCCGCGACGGGCTCGGGGATGCCGAACCACGACGGGTGCGAACCGAGTCGTCGGCTGCGGACCATGATCGCCACCAGCGGCTTGAGCAGGAAGTAGAAGGCGACGAGGTCGAGGAGGGCCGCCAGCCCGAGGTAGAAGGCGAAGCCACGGACGGCGCCCACGGTGAGGAAGTAGAGGATGGCGGCGCCGATGATCGAGGCCATGTCCGCCTTGACGATGGTGGAGAACGCCGTGGAGAACGAGCGCTCGACCGACGACCGCAGGGTGCGGCCGTTGGACACGTCTTCCTTGAGGTGCTCGTAGTAGACGACGTTCGAGTCCAGGGAGACGCCGATCGACACGATGATGCCGGTCACGCCGGCCAGCGTGAGCGCCAGTCCCCGGGTCTCACCGAGGTAGGCGATGATCGTCCACAGCATCATCGCCCCCGAGAGGAGGCTGACGATGGCCACCACGCCCAGGAGCCGGTAGTAGGCGATCATGAAGATGGTCGCGATGGCGAGACCGATGAACCCGGCCACGAGGCCGGCGTGGAGGGCATCGGTGCCGAGGGTGGCGGAGACGGTCTGGGTCTGCTGGGGCTCGAGTTCGACCGGCAGCGAGCCGTAGCGCAGCACCAGGGCGAGGTCCTTGGCGCTGCCCTCGTCGAAGTTGCCCGTGATCTGGATCTGGTCGCGCTCGAAGCTCGGCTGCTGGATCTGGGGCGCGGAGATGACCACGCCATCGAGGACGATGGCCAACTGGGTCGTCGGGCAACTCGGCGCCGCCGTGTTGCACTGGGCGGCGACGGCGTTGAACTGGTCGATGCCGTCCTCGCCCGACTTGAACACCGGGTTCACCACCCAGGCGTTCTGGGGGAAGCTGGCGTTGGCGTCGCTGAGCGCGTCGCCCTTCAGCGCGGTGGGCCCGAGCCAGTAGCGGGCCACCCAGCACTTGGCGGGATCGCCCGGCTCGGGATCGCACTCGGGGTCGATCTCGGGCAGCACGACCGACTGGTTGGCCTTGTCGTCGGCCCGCCGGGTGATGCCGTTGCGGTTGAGGTCCGTGGGCGGGCTGGTGCAACCCGTGGCGGCGTCGGTGGTGGCCGGCACCGTGGTGGCCGTGGTGCCCGGCACCGTCGTGGCCGTCGTCGCCGCCGTGGTGGCCGGAGCAGTGGTGTCAGTGGCCCCGGTGGTGTCGGTGGTGTCGGTCTGCAGACCGGCGGCGCTCTCGCCCGGCACGAACCCACCGGTCGGGGCGAGCCCGGTCTCGGTGGTGTCGGTCGCCGACGAGCCCGTCGTGGCCACCGTGGTGGCGGACGTGGCGGCGTCGGGCGCGGTCGTGGTGGTGTCCCCGTCGGCGGGGACCGTGGTCGTGGTGGTCTGCGCCGCCGCGGCGTTCACGTCGGGCTCGAGAACGGCGCACACCGGCCGGAAGCGCAGCTCTGCGGTCTGGCCCACGAGGTCGAGGGCGCGGGTCTGGTTCTCGACCCCGGGGAGCTGCACGAGGATGGTGTCGCCCTGGCGCGAGATGTCGGGCTCGGCCACGCCGAGCGCGTCGACGCGACTCCGGATGATGTCGATGGCCTGGTCGATCTGGTCGCTGTCGACGTCGTTGGCCGGCTGGAGGACCACCGAGACCCCGCCCTGGAGGTCGAGGCCGAGCAGCGGCTTGTACCCGAGCACCATGACGGCGGCGAAGGCACCGATGGAGATGACGAGGAAGGCGACGAGGCCGCCGACCCCCTTGCGCTTCAAGGCCGGGCCCGCCTAGTCCTGGTCGTCATCGTCGTCGGGCGACGAGTACTCGACCAGCTCCGCGATCGCCTCGCGGGCGAGGAGGAGCTCGACGCCGTCGGCGACCTCGAGCTTCAGGACCTCACCGTCGATGGCGGTCACCTGGCCGTAGATGCCGCCGGAGGTCACCACGTCGTCGCCCACCTCGAGGGCGGCCACGAGCGCCTGGTGCTCCTTGACCTTGCGCTGCTGGGGGCGGATCAGGATGAAGTAGAACACGCCCATCATGACGATGAGCAGCACGATCTGCATGGAGCGGTCCGGACGGTCGACGGGTGGGGCGACCGGCGCGCAGGGGCGCCGGTGAACGGCGGGTCAGGCTAGCCCCAAACCGCGCGGATGTCGGATCGCAGGCCGTCGAGGGTGCCCGCCCGGATCGCCGCACGGGCCGAGGCGACCAGGGCGAAGGTCCAGGCCAGGTTGTGGCGGGTGACCAGGCGGGCGCCGGTGGGCTCGGCCACCATCATCAGGTGGCGCAGCGAGCCCCGTGACCAGCGTGCGCACACGGCGCAGGAGCAGTCGGGGTCGAGCGGCCGGTCGTCGCGTGCGTGCGCCGCCGCCTTCAGGTTGTAGCGACCGCCGCGGGTGAGCACCGTCCCGTGACGGGCGAAGCGCGTGGGCAGCACGCAGTCGAAGAGGTCGACGCCGAGGGCGATGGCCTCGACGAGGCCCACCGGGTCCCCGACGCCCATCAGGTACCGCGGCTGGTCGTCCGGCAGCAGCGCCGTGGTCGCCGCCAGCGCCGGGACCATCAGCTCACGCGGCTCTCCCACCGAGAAGCCGCCGATGCCGTAGCCGTCGAAGCCCACGTCGAGCGTCCGCGCCGCGCTCTCCGTCCGCAGCGCCTCTTCCACGCCGCCCTGGACGATGCCGAACTGCTGCTGGGTCGCCGGCGCCCGACCCGAGGCCACGGCCGCCGCGTGGGCCGATCGGGCGCGAGCCGCCCAGGCGCCGGTCCGCTCCACGGCCAGGCGCAGCACCCGGTCCGACGCGGGCCACGGGGGGCACACGTCCAGCACCATCGCGATGTCGGCGGCGAGGTCGCCCTGGATCTCCACCGCCCGCTCGGGTGAGAGGTGGTGGGTGCTCCCGTCGTAGGTCGACCGGAAGGTCACCCCCTCGTCGTCCACCTTCGGGTCGAGGGAGAACACCTGGTAGCCGCCCGAGTCGGTGAGGACGTGGCCCTCCCAGCCCATCATGCGGTGGAGCCCGCCGAGGTCGCGCACGACGTCGGCGCCGGGGCGCAACATGAGGTGGTAGGTGTTGGCCAGCAGGACCGAGGCGCCCAGGGCATCGAGGTCGGCACTGTCGAGCAGGCGCACTGCCGCACGCGTCCCGACGGGCATGAAGCACGGCGTCTCGATGACCCCACGTGAGGTGGTGATCGTCCCGGCACGGGCGGCGCCGTCGGTGGACTCGACGGTGAGGTGCAGCGTCACCGCGCCCGTCCCGACGTCGGGCCTGCGAGGGGCGGCCCGGGCAGGAACATGGCGTCGCCCAGCGACAGGAACCGGTAGCCCTCGGCGAGCGCGGCGGCGTAGAGGGCCCGCCACCGCGCCCCCACGAACGCGTCCACGAGCACGAGGAGCGACGACCGCGGGACGTGGAAGTTGGTGAGCATCGCGCCGACCACCGCGAACCGGTGGCCGCGACGGAGGTAGAGGTCGGTGGGGCCCGAGAGTCGGCCCAGGGTCGCCGCGCTCTCGAGGGCGCGCACGGTCGTGGTCCCCACCGCCACCACCCGGCGCGCCTCCTGGCAGGCCGCCCAGGTTCCCTCGGGGACCACGAAGCGCTCGGTGTGGACCACGTGGTCGGCCACGTCGTCGACGGTGATGGGCTGGAAGGTGCCGATGCCCACCCCGAGCTCGACCCGCGCCACCGCCGCGCCGGCGGCCTCGCACCGGGCCAGGAGGTCCGGGGTGAGGTGGAGGCCTGCGGTGGGGGCGGCCACGGAGGTCGGGCGCTGGGCGTACACGGTCTGGTACCGCTCGGGGTCGGCGAGCGGCTCGTGCAGGTACGGCGGGAGCGGCACCTCGCCATGGGAGAGGACCTCCGCCTCGGGGCGCAGCAGCCGAACGCGCCGGCGACCGCCACCGAGGGCGTCCCCCACTTCGACGAGCTCGACCGGGGCATCGTCGCCGGGAGCGGCCGTCAGCAGCACCTGACCGGGCCGGACCCGGCGCCCGGGGCGTACGAGCGCCTCCCAGGTGGCGCCGGCCCCGTCGAGCGGGTCCAACAACAGCACCTCGACCGCGGCCCCGGTGGGCTTGCGAAGGGCCAGTCGCGCGGGCCGGACCCGCGAGTCGTTCACCACGAGCAGGTCGCCGGGCCCGAGCAGCTCGGGGAGGTCACGGACGTGGCGATGCGCGGGCCCGGCCTCCGGGCCCCCATCGACCAGCAGGCGCGCCGCGTCCCGAGGCTCGACAGGCTGCTGGGCGATGGCTTCGGCGGGCAGGTCGTAGTCGAACGCGTCGATCGACGTCTCGGGGTCAGGCATCCCCGTACGCAGCGAGGGCCCGCAGGGCCGTGTGGGTGAGGAGGCGCACCCCCAGACCGATGGACGCCTCGTCCACGTCGAAGCTGCTGGCGTGCAGGTCGAGCTTGCGCGTTGCGTCGGGCGGACGGACGCCCAGGCGGGCGTACGAGCCCGGGGCCCGGTCGAGGAACCAGGAGAAGTCCTCGTTGCCGACGCTCTGGGCGGTGGGCACCACGCTGTCGGGACCGAGGGCGAGGCGAGCGGCGTCGGCGAAGACCGCCGTGGCCTGCTCGTCGTTGTCGGTCGGAGGCGATCCCCGCACGTAGTCGAGCTCGTAGGTCGCGCCGAAGGGGTCGACGATCGAGGCCAGGAGGGTCTCGATGATGGCCGGGGCCTGGTCCCACGTGGCTCGACCCTGGGAGCGCAGGGTGGCCTTGAGCACGGCGGTCGACGGGATCACGTTGGCGGCGTGGCCCGCCTGCACCGCGCCGAACACCAGGGTGGGAGCGTCGCGGAGGTCCGAGAGCTTGGAGAACCCGGCCGGCAGGTCGCAGATGATGCGCCCCGCGATGTGGACGAGATCGGCGGTGAGGTGGGGCCGGGCCGTGTGACCGCCCGGGCCGTGCAGGGTGATGATGATGCGGTCGGCCGCGGCGGTGATGGGGCCGACCCGCATGCCCACCTTGCCGACCTCGAGGGAGGGGTCGCAGTGCACGGCGTAGATCACGTCGACCCCGTCCATGAGGTCGGTCTTCGACAGGTGGTCGGCGCCGCCCGGCATGGCCTCTTCGGCCGGCTGGAAGATGAGTCGGAGGCGCCCGGCCGGATCGAGGTCCGGGAGGAGGTCGGCGAGGGCCAGGGTGGTGCCGAGCAGGATGGCGGTGTGCACGTCGTGCCCGCACGCGTGGCAGGCGCCCGGGACCGTGCTGCGGTAGGGGACGTCCTTCTCGTCGTCGAGCGGCAGGGCGTCCATGTCGGCGCGGAGGGCCACGGTGGGCCCGGTGGCGGGATCGCCGAGGTCGAGCACCAGGCCGGTCTCGGTGTCGAGGGCCCGGGGCTCGAGCCCGGCGACGCTCAGACGCGAGTTCACGAGCGCGGTGGTCTCGTGCTCCTCCCAGGACAGCTCGGGATGGGCGTGCAGCTGGCGGCGGAACGCCACCAGCTCCTCCTCGTGGGCCGCGAGGAACTTGTCCAAGCGCTCGTCGACGAACTGCTGTCGTGCGGAGGACCTGTTCATCGCCGAGCTCCCGGCTGGTCCTCGACCAGCTCGCGGACGAGGGAGTCCACCACCGCGACGAGCGAGCCCTCGTCGGCCATGACGCGGCGCTGACGCTCGTAGCTGGCACCCCCCTGGAGGATCTGGTGGACGTCCTTCAGCTCGTCGGCGCAGCCGAGGCGTTGGGCGATGGGTTGCAGCTCGTCCAACAACTCGGCGATCACGTCGCGGATGGGACGACAGGCCCCCTGGTCGTCGACGATGAGCGAGGCGTCGAGGCCGTGACGGGCGGCCCGCCACTTGTTCTGGCGCAGCACCCATTCGCGCGAGACCGGGAGCTGGTAGCCACGGTCGTGCAGCGTGTCGAGCCAGTGGACCAGCGACTGGGCGAGGGCGGCCATGGCCGCCACCTCCCGCAGGGTGGGGATGCCGTCGCACATGCGCAGCTCGACGGTGCCGAAGTCGGGGTGGGGGCGGATGTCCCACCACACCTCGCGGACGGTGCCGATGGCCTCCGCCGAGACGAGGGTCTCCATGAACTGCTCGAACTCCTCCCAATTCACGATCTGCTCGGGCAGACCGGCCGTGGGGAGACCCTCGAAGATCTTGCTGCGACTCGACGCCAGGCCGGTGTCGCGCCCCTCGGAGAACGGGCTGGAGGCCGAGAGGGCCAGCAGGTGGGGGATGTACCCGGCGAGCGCGTTGGCGATGGCCACCGCCTTCTCGGGCGAGCGCACGCCGACGTGGAAGTGCACCCCGAAGATCTGGAGCCGCTGGGCCATCAGCGCCATCTCGCGCACGAGGAGGTGGTACCGCTCGTTGTCGGTGACGGTCTGCTCCCGCCAGTCCGAGAAGGGATGGGTCCCAGAGCAGACGAGGTCGAGGTTGCGGGCCGCGGCCCGCTCGCTGACCTCGGCGAGGGTGCTGGCGAGGTCGGCCTTGGCCTCGGCCACGGTCTGGCAGATGCCGGTGATGATCTCGACCGTGCACTCGAAGAGCTCGTGCTTGGCCTTGGGGTGCTCGCCCCCGGGATGGCCCGCGCCGATCTCCTCCAGGATCGCCGAGGCGGCGCTGGAGAGCTCGCGGGTGTCTCGGTCGACCAGCTCGAACTCGACCTCGACCCCGAGGCTGGGGCCCACGGAGCTGTTGAAGGGGATGTGCAGAGACGTGAGGTTACAGCGGCGGGGCGTCGTCGAAGAGACCCGGGCCCGGCGTGGCGGACCGGTTGGCCGCCGGGGGCACGGCCAGCCCGAGGTGGTGCCAGGCCGCTGGCGTGGCGGTCCGGCCCTGCGGGGTGCGCATGAGCAGGCCCTGCTGGATGAGGAACGGCTCGTAGACGTCCTCGACCGTCTCGGTGGGCTCGCCCACGCTGATGGCGAGGGTCTTGAGGCCCACCGGGCCGCCGGCGAAGTGCCCGCAAATGGCGCTGAGGATGGCGCGGTCGACCTTGTCCAGGCCGAGGGCGTCGACCCCGAACAGGGCGAGGCCGGCGTGGGCGGTGGCCTCGTCGACCATGCCCTCGGCTCGGACCTCGGCGAAGTCGCGCACCCGACGGAGCAGGCGGTTGGCGATGCGCGGCGTGCCCCTCGATCGCGAGGCGATCTCGCGCCGGCCGTCGCCGTCGATGGGGACGCCCAGGATCTCCGCGGTGCGGCCCACGATGGCGTCGAGGTCGTCGACCTCGTAGTAGTCGAGGCGGGCCACGAGGCCGAAGCGGTCGCGCAGCGGACCGGTGATGAGCCCGGTGCGGGTGGTGGCCCCCACGAGCGTGAACCGGGGCAGGTCGAGGCGGATGGACCGGGCGGCGGGCCCCTTGCCCAACACGATGTCGAGCTGGAAGTCCTCCATGGCCGGGTAGAGGACCTCCTCCACGGCGCGGGAGAGACGGTGGATCTCGTCGATGAACAACACGTCGCCCTCGTCGAGCTTGGTGAGGATCGCGGCGAGGTCGCCGGCGCGCTCGAGGGCGGGGCCCGAGGTCACGTGCATGGCCACCCCCATCTCGGTGGCGACGATGCCCGACAGGGTGGTCTTGCCGAGACCAGGGGGACCCGCGAAGAGCAGGTGGTCCGCGGCCTGGCCCCGCTTGCGGGCGGCCTCGAGGATCACCTGGAGGCGGTCCTTCAGCTCGGCTTGCCCCACGAACTCGTCGAGGGTGCGCGGGCGCAGCCCGACCTCGTCGGCCAGTTCCTCCGCCACCTCGTCCTCGGTGGCCTGTGGGGTGAGCAGCTCCTCCCTCACGAGGCCACCGCCAGGCGCTGGAGGGCCACGCGCAGCAACAGCGCGCTGTCGCCCTCTGCCGGCAGGTCGTGCAGGACCTCCCGGATCTCGTCGGGGCCGTAACCCAGACCCTCGAGGGCATCGTGGACGTCCTTGCGCGAGGACGCCCCGGGCGACCCGTCGGCGCCCTCGATGCGGGTGAGGTCGAGGTCGCCGAGGTCGAGCCGCGACTTGAGCTCCATGAGCAGGCGCGTGGCGGTCTTGCGGCCGACCCCGGGAACGAGGCACAGCGCGTCGAGGTCGTCATCGGCCAGCACCTGCTGGAGGCCGACCGGATCGTGGACCGACAAGATCGCCAGCGCCAGCGCGGGGCCGACCCCGTGGGCGCTCAGCAGCGCCTCGAAGCACACGCGCTCCTCACGGGAGGGGAAGCCGTAGAGGGTCTGCGCGTCCTCACGGATGTGGTGGTGGATGTGGAGGAAGACCTCGTCGCCGACCTCGCCCACCGCCACGGCCGTCGCCGGGGACACCGTGACCCGATAGCCGACGCCGGCGACCTCGACGAGCACCTCGGCGCCACCCACGCCCCGGTCGAGCAGGGTGCCCCGCAGCGAGCCGATCACGGGGCCACCCGAGCGACGGCGCGCCGTGTGGGCTCGTAGGCGAGGTGGCAGAGCGCGAGCGCGGCCGCATCGGCGGCGTCGGCGGGCCGCGGCGGCGCCGGGAGCCGCAGGAGCGTCTGGACCATGGTCTGCACCATCTCCTTGTCCGCGGCGCCGTGTCCGGTCACCGCCTCCTTGACCTGGTTCGGGGTGTACTGCACCACTTCGCAGCCGGCGGCCACCGCCTCGGCCATGGCCAGCCCGCTGGCCTGCCCGACGGACATGGCGGTGCGCACGTTGTTCTGGAAGAAGACCCGCTCGACGGCGACGGCCTGCGGCTGGAGCTCGACCAGGAGGGCCCGCAGCTCCGCCTGGAGCTCGGCCAGCCGCTGCGGGAGCGGCTCGGACGCGGGCGTGGTGATCACCCCGATGGCCACGGCGCGGGGACCGTCGGGGCGCGCCTCGACGCACCCGTAGCCGCAGCGCGAGAGGCCGGGGTCGATCCCGAGCACGAACATACGTACGCAAGGGTAGTGGGCACGCCCCACCGGCGCGCGGATCCGACGGGCTACAGCCCGGCACGGGGGTGCCGATGGAACCTCCGTGACCCTCTCCACGGCGCCTCCCGACCCCTCCCCCGCCACCGACTCCCCGGAGCTCGCGGTCGAGCTGCGCTCGGTGTCGCGGGGCTTCGGCGAGGTGAAGGCGCTCGACGACCTCACCTTGCTGGCGCCGGCCAACAGCATCACCGTGCTGCTCGGGCCGAACGGGGCCGGCAAGACCACCGCGATCCGCATGATCACCGGCGCGCTCGACCCGGACGAGGGCGCCGTGCGGGTGTTCGGTCTCGATCCCACCGTCGACGGCGAGGAGGTGCGCACCCGCTGCGGGGTCGTGTCGGCGAAGCCCGCCCTCTACGACCGCCTGAGCGGGTGGGACAACCTGCTCTACTCCGCCGAGCTGTACGGCCTGGGACGTGGCGAGGTCGCCGCCACCGCCATCCGTGAGTCGGCCGCCCGCTTCGGCATCGAGCAGGCCCTCGACCAGCAGGTGGGCGGCTACTCCACCGGCATGAAGACCCGGCTCGCCCTCGCCCGCTCGGTGATGCACGGGCCGGACCTCCTGTTGTTCGACGAGCCCACGTCGGGCCTCGACCCCGAGTCGTCGCACGCCGTGCTCGAGCTCATCCGGGAGATGGCCGACAGCGGCTCGACCGTGGTCATGTGCACCCACCTCCTGCTCGAGGCGGAGGGGCTCGCCGAGCAGGTCGTGGTGCTCGACGCCGGCACCGACCTCATCGCCGGTCCGCCGGGCGAGCTCACCAAGCGGTTCTGGCCCAATCTGGTGGTGCGCCTCGACGCCGAGGATCCCGCCGGTCTGGACTGCCTCGCGGGCCTCGACGGCGTGCTCGCCTACGACCGCGACGACCGGGGCCTCGCCGCCTCGGGTGCAGGGGCCGCCGCAGGCGCCGCCACCGTGCAGCTCGACGACCTGGCCCGCGTCCCGGAGATCGTCTTCGCCCTCGCGCAACAGGGCGTGCGCGTGACCAGGGTCGAGCCCCACATCCCGTCGCTCGAGGACCTCTACTTCGCGGTCCGGGACGGACGGGAGGCCTTCTCCGAGAGAGGCCACGTCAAGGCCGAGGAGGTGGCGGCATGAACTGGGGACGCGTCCGCACCGTGGCCCGCACCGACCTGCGCCAGCTCATCCAGGCCAAGGACTTCTGGATGCCGATGGGCATCCTCGGGTCGATCTTCTTCTTCGTGGTGCCCACCATCTTGTTGCTCGCCATCACCCGCGTCGGCGACATCAACGCGGTGCAGCAGCTCTCGAACGCCCTCGAGGTCCTCCCCGCCCAGGCCCAGCAGGCCATCCAGGGCGACTCCCCTGCGGGCCGGGCGTCCTACGCGATGGCCGTCTACCTGTTCGCCCCCGTGGCGGTGGTGGTGCCGCTCACCATCTCGACCGCGGTCGGCGCCGCCACCATCGTCGGCGAGCGCGAGCGGGGCACCGGTGAGTTCCTCGCCCACTCCCCCGCCAACGTGAAGGAGATCTACCTCGGCAAGCTGATCGCCAGCCTGATCCCGGGGTACCTCACCACGTTGGTGGGCTTCGGCGTCTACTCGCTGGTGGTCAACCTCATCGTCGGCCCCGAGGTGGGCGGCTGGTTCTTCCCCACCAAGCAGTGGTGGATCCTGATGCTCTGGGTCGTGCCGCCCTTCCTGGCCCTCACCCTCTCGCTCGTGCTGCGCCTGTCGGCCCGGGTGAAGAGCACCGCGGCGGCCCAACAGGCGTCCGGCCTCGTGACCCTGCCCCTCATCATGGTGGCCTACAGCCAGTCGACCGGGGCGCTCTTCGGCGCCGGGTCCGCCTCCATCTGGATCGGTGCGGTCGCCTGGATCATCGCCCTCCTGGGCCTGACCCGTGGCATGCGGGCCGTGACCCGGGCCCGCTTGCTCGGTGTGGCCGACGGGATCTGACGCGGCGCGGCCCGGGGGCCGCCTCCTAACCTCTCCCGGGTGCTGCAGCTCCGGGGGGTGATCGGCGGGGTCGAGCACACCGTTGTGCTCGACCGCCTCGAGACCACCCTCGGCCGGGCCGAGGACAACGACGTCGTGCTGATCGACCGGGTGACCTCACGCCACCACGCCGTCGTGCTGCACGACGGCGGCCGGTGGTGGATCCGGGACCTCGAGAGCCGGTACGGCCTGCGGGTCAACGACGACGTCGCCGACGAGGCCGACCTCCGGCCGGGCGATGTCATCACCATCGGCACGGTGGACTTCACCGTCGAGGACGTGGCCGGCGAGGACCTCGCCGCCGACCGGTCGAGCCTCGGCGAGTCCCCCGACGTCGACGCAGAGGGGGCGGACGGACCGGCCCCGGCCGCGCCCCCGGGCCTCGTGCGTCCGGTCGCCGAGTTCGCCGACTCCCTCGGGCTCTCCCGCGACGTCGAAGGGACGCCCGCGTCGACCCCCGCCCCCGAGGCCGACACCACCCACGACGCCGGCGAAGCACCCGACGACCCCGACCACCCCTACTCGGGCCTGGCCGTCGGCTACCTCACCCGCCTCGCCCACGAGTTGCGCACGGCCGCCGACGTCGACGAGGCCGCCCGCCAGACCCTCGACGTGGCGTTCCACGCCTTGGGGGTCGACCGAGGCTGGATCCTGTTCACCGACGCCGAGGGGCAGGTGGTGGACCGCGTGGCGCGCGTCGGCGACCGCGTGCAGCACCCCGACGGCGCGCTCCCCCTCTCGATGAGCATCGTCCGCCGGGTCCTCGCCGAGCGTGCCTCGGTGGCCACCGGGGACATGACCCTCGACCCCCAGGCCGCCAGTCGGTCGATGAGGGCACACGACATCCGTGCCGCCATGTGCGCGCCCCTGTGGTCCGGCGACGACGTGAGCGGCGTCATCTACGTCGATGCCCTCGTCCCCCACCACCCGTTCACCGCGGCGGCGCTCGATCTCCTGACCGCGATGGCCAACAACCTCGCGGTGGCCGTGCGGGCGCTGCGCCACGCCCAGGACGCCGAGCGCGAGCGCGAGGCGCGGCGCTACCTCGAGCGCTACCACTCGCCCACGATGATCGAGGCCCTCCAGCACGGCGGGGTCGCCGAGGACACCTCGGCACTGCGCCAGGCCGACGTCACTGTCCTCTTCGCCGACCTCGTGGGCTTCACGTCCGCCTCCCAGGAGCTCAGCCCCGCCGGGGTGGCCCGCCTCCTGGACGCCTTCTTCACCGAGGCCGTCGAGGCCGTGTTCGACCACGGCGGCACCCTCGACAAGTTCATCGGCGACGCGGTGATGGCGTTCTTCGGCGCCCCGGTCGCCTCCGACGACCACGCCGAGCACGCCCTGCGGGCGGCGCTCGACCTGCGCTTCCGGCTGGCGCGGCAGAACCAGCGCCGGGTCGAGGCGGGCCAGCGCCCCATCGAGATCCGGGTGGCCCTGAACAGCGGGCCGGTCGTGGTGGGCGACATCGGCAGCAGCCGGCGGGTGGACTACACCGTCCTCGGCAACACCGTGAACGTGGCCGCCCGCCTCGAAGGCGTCGGCGGCCCCGGCGACATCGTGCTCGGCCCCGCGACCCGGGAGCGGCTGCCCGCCGACTTCCCGATGGACTTCGTGGGCGAGATCGATCTCAAGGGCCTGCGCGAGCCGCTCCCCGTCTGGAAGGTCGCCACCCGGCCCACCTGAGCGATCTGGGCGAACTGGGCGCGGCGCCGCCTCTGCCTCAGGCCTCGATGTTCTCGAGGATCTCCATCGGGATGTCGAAGTTGGCGTAGACGTCCTGCACGTCGTCGAGGTCGTCGAGGGCGTCGATGAGGCGCAGGACGGCCTTGGCCGCGTCGGCGGTGTCGAGCGCGATGGTGGTGCTGGGCACCATCGTCACGTCGGCCGAGTCGAACGCGATGCCGGCCCCCTCGAGGGCCGCCCGGACCGCGGGCAGCTCGCTCGGGCCGGAGGTGACCCGCCACGTGTCGCCCTCGTCGACGAGGTCGTCGGCGCCGGCCTCGATGGTGATCTCCATGAGCGCGTCCTCCTCGACGGAGTTCGGCAGGATCACCACCCCCTTGCGCTCGAACTGCCAGCTCACGGCGCCGGGCTCGGCCAGGTTGCCGCCGCTGCGGGAGAAGAGGCTGCGGATGTCCGAGCCGGTGCGGTTGCGGTTGTCGGTGAGCACCTCGACCAGCACGGCCACACCGTGGGGGGCGTAGCCCTCGTAGGTGACCTGCTCGTAGATGACCCCCTCGAGGTCGCCGGTGCCGCGCTTGATGGCCCGCTCGATCGTGTCGAGCGGCACCGAGGCGTCACGGGCCTTCTGGTACATCGTGCGCAGGGTGGCGTTGGCGTCGAGGTCGCCGCCCCCTTCACGGGCCGCCACCTCGACCTGGCGGATGAGCTTGGCGAAGAGCTTGCCGCGGGCCTTGTCGGCGGCGCCCTTCTTGTGCTTGATGGTGGCCCACTTGGAGTGTCCGGACATCGATGGCTCCCGGGTCGGGTCAGTCGGGGGAAGAGGAAGGGGTGCGGCCGGTGGCGGCCGGGCCTGGCGACGATACGTGGTCGAGGAACAGCCGGTGCAGTCTGAGGTCGTCGGAGAGCTCGGGGTGGAACGCGGCGACGAGCACGGCCCCCTGTCGGCAGAGCACCGGCAGGCCGTCGACGGTGGCGAGCACCTCGACGCCGGCGCCGGCCCGCTCGATGACGGGGGCGCGGATGAACACCGCCGGGAAGTCGCCGCCGTCGAGGCCGGCGACGGGCAGGTGCGCCTCGAACGAGTCGACCTGGCGGCCGAAGGCGTTGCGGCGCACGTCGACGTCGATGGCCCCGAAGCTGCGCTGGTCCGAGCGCCCGTCGA
Organism: Acidimicrobiales bacterium; assembly: GCA_016794585.1. NCBI lineage: Bacteria > Bacillati > Actinomycetota > Acidimicrobiia > Acidimicrobiales > Acidimicrobiales bacterium. The sequence continues at coordinate 65,077 of JAEUJM010000047.1, read as the reverse complement.
GCACCTGCTCGGCGAGCATGATCATGCCCGCACACGTCCCGAACGCGGGCAGGCCGCCGCGGAGGCGTTCGGCCATGGGCTCGAAGAGCCCGTTGGCCTCGAGGAGCATGGAGATGGTGGTGGACTCGCCGCCGGGCAGCACCACGGCGTCGACCCCGGCCAGTGCCTCGGGCGTGCGCACCTCGACGGGCTCGGCGCCCAGCGCCCGCAGCGCCTCCGCGTGCAGCGACGACGCCCCCTGGAGCGCCAGGACGCCTATCACCAGCGCCTCGTCCCTCGGCGCCCCTTCGGGATCCGGTTCGCCCGCTGCCGCTGCCTCGCTCCGCTCCGCAGCCTCCAGCGACATCCCGCCCCTACCAGCCGCGGTCGGCGAGCTTGGTGTCGAGGGCGTCGATCTCCAGGCCGGGCATGGCGCCACCGAGGCCCCGGCTCACCTTGGCCAGGATGTCGGGGTCGGCGTAGTTGGTGGTGGCCTCGACGATGGCCTTGGCCATCACCGACGGTTGGTCGCTCTTGAAGATGCCCGAGCCCACGAACACGGCCTGGGCCCCGAGCTGCATGACGAGCGCGGCGTCGGCCGGGGTGGCGATGCCGCCGGCGCAGAACATGGGCACCGGCAGGGTGCCGGTCTCGGCGACCTCCTGGACGAGGCCGACCGGCGACTGGAGCTGCTTGGCCCAGTCGTAGAGCTCGGCCGAGTCGGCCTGCGTGATCTTGCGGATGTCGCCGAGGATCGACCGCAGGTGGCGTACGGCCTCGACGATGTTGCCGGTGCCCGCCTCGCCCTTGGAGCGGATCATGCAGGCGCCCTCGCTGATGCGGCGCAGGGCCTCACCGAGGTTCGTCGCCCCGCAGACGAAGGGCACCGTGAAGGCCCACTTGTCGATGTGGTGGGCCTCGTCGGCGGGGGTGAGCACCTCGCTCTCGTCGACGTAGTCGACGCCCAGCGACTGGAGGATCTGCGCCTCGGCGAAGTGGCCGATGCGGGCCTTCGCCATCACCGGGATGGTGACCACGGCCTTGATGCCCTCGATCATCTCGGGATCGCTCATGCGGGCCACGCCGCCGTCGCGCCGGATGTCCGACGGCACCCGCTCGAGCGCCATCACCGCGGTGGCGCCGGCGTCCTCGGCGATCTTGGCCTGCTCGGGGTCGACCACGTCCATGATGACGCCGCCCTTGAGCATCTCGGCCAGCCCCCGCTTGACCCGCACGGTGCCGGTTTCGCGTCCGATGGATCCGCTGCTCGCTGCTTCGTTCTCAGCCATGGGCCGAGTCTACGGCCCGACCTAGAACTCGGGGGTACCGAGATCCGAGGTGATCGGTTGGGCGGCGAGCGCCAGTAGCTCGGTCGCCTCGGTCGGCTCGACGAAGCTGCCCGTGCCGGGGTTGGCCAGCTCGACCCACGTGCGCCCCGGCGTGAGCAGGACGGGCTGGCCGGTGGCCTTGTCGGTGAGGTTCCAGACGTCGGCGGCGGACGGCCGCGACCAGCGGGCGTCGATGAAGTGGCCGTCCACGAACACCGCGGCGTCCCCCTCGCCCACGGTCTGCGCCTCCGGCGTGCCGGGCACGGTCGGGCAGCACACGTAGTCGATGTAGAGGAACACCACGTTGGCCGGCGCCGCGACCTCGTTCTTGTCGTCGGCGTAGGGCGTGCCGTCCTGGAAACGGACCCAACCCGCCCGCGTCTCGTCCCACACGTACGCGATGTCGCGCGACCGGAAGGCCACCCGACCGCCGGCGACCGGCGTCGGCGCGCCTGCCGCCGCCACGGTCGTGGACGGCACCGCACCCGCGGGGGCGGTCGTGGTCGTCGCGTCGGCGGTCGCCGTGTCGGTGTCGTACTGGAACAGCGCGGGGGCGAAGCGGGCGTCGCCGGCGTGGGCGTAGAGACCAGTCGTGGTGGCGAAGAGGTTGGAGGGGGCGGGCCGGTTGGTGGCGCGGTCGTACTCGTCGGTGACGGCGTCGAAGCCCACGTCGACGAGGTCGGCCGACCGGATGGCCGATGCCGTCACCGGGTTGGCCCCGGACCACGCCAGCAGCGGCCGGTTCAGGTTGGCGAGGAGCTCGATGTCGGAGATGCGGGCCGACCGGATGGGGCCCACCGGATCGGCGTCCTGGCTCTGGAACACGGCCGCGAAGCGGGTGAAGCCGGCCTCGATCTCCTCCTCGTAGACCACGTCGGCCTGGTTGATGCCGACCGGCGGGCGCGCCCCTTCGTTGTTGTCGATCTTCACCACCAGCGCCGGCCGGGTGCGGCGCGCCTCGTCGTCGCTCGGCAGGCCGGTGAGCGGGAAGGTCGGGCCGGCGGGGGCGGCGGTGGTCGTGGTCGTCGACTCGTCCGGGGCCGCCTCGGGGCCGTCGACGTTCTTGGCACAGGCCCCCGTCACCGCCACGAGCAGGACGAGGGGCGCGAGGAGGCGCGCGAAGCAGCGGCGGTACGACATCGTGCTCAGAGCTCCTGGAGGGCGGCGATGCGCTCCTCGAGCGGCGGGTGGGTGTCGAACATCCGGTTGAGCTTCGACATCTTGCCCTCTTCGGGCGTGCGGGCCAGGGGCGACTCGATCCAGAGGTGGGCCGTGGCGCGCGAGGCGCTGTGGACCACCGTCTGGTCGGCCTGGAGCTTCTCGAGCGCCGAGATCAGCCCCGGCGGGTAGCGGGTCATCTCCACCCCGGAGATGTCAGCCAGCGACTCGCGTTTGCGGGAGACGGCGAACTGCATGAGGCGGGCGATGACGGGCGACAGGACCAACAGCACGAGGGCGAGGGCCATCAGGGCGAGGTAGACGATGTTGCCGCCGTCGTTGCTGTTGCGGTTGCGGCCGCCGAAGAGCAGCCCGCGCACGCCGATGTCGGCGAGGAGGGCGACGACCCCCACCATGGTGACCGCCAACGTCGACACGAGGATGTCGTCGTTCTTGATGTGGCTCAGCTCGTGGGCGAGCACGCCCTCGAGCTCGATGCGGTTCATCTTCTCGAGCAGGCCGGTGGTCACGGCGATCGCGGCGTGCTTCGGGTTGCGGCCCGTGGCGAACGCGTTGGGCGCCGGGTCGTCGATGACGTAGAGCCGGGGCTTGGGCAGCCCGCTGGCGATGCAGAGGCCCTCGACGACGTTGTGGAGACGGGGGTACTGCTCGACGGTGGCGGGCTGCGCTCGGCTCATGGCCAGCGCGATCGAGTCGGACTTCCAGTAGGAGAAGAACGCCGAGCCGCCGGCGATGGCGAACGCGATCACGATGCCGATCGGGCCCCACTGGAGCAGGTAGGTGAAGGCGGCGCACACGAGCGCCACGAAGAGGACGAACACGACGATGAGCGCCGCGGAGCGGCGCTTGTTCGCGGCGACTTGGTCGTACATGGCGGCCATGGCGGGTTACCGGATCGGGGTGGCGGCGCGGGCGCGCTGCCACCCCGAGGGGCCGGCGGAGGAGCTCAGGACGGCGCGCCGGGCGCCGGAGGCGTCGTCGGCGGGGCGGCGGGGGGCGCGGCGGGCGGCGTGGCCGCCGGAGGCGCCGCGGGGGCGTCGTTGCCGAACGACACCTGCACGGGCCCACGGGCCTCGTCCTCGGCCTCGAAGTACTCGCGGGCGGTGAACCGGAACATGCCGGCGATGAGCACCGCCGGGAAGGTCTGGATCTTGGTGTTGTACTTGAAAACCGAGTCGTTGTAGAACTGCCGCGCGTAGGCGATGCGCCCCTCGGTGCCGGTCAGCTCCTCCTGCAGGTTGAGGAAGTTCTGGTTGGCCTTGAGGTCCGGGTAGGCCTCCGACACCGCGAACAGCGACTTGAGGGCACCGCTCAGGACGTTCTCGGCCTCGGCCTGGGCGTGGGGGCCCTCGGCGTTGACGGCCATGTTGCGCGCCTGGGTGACGGCCTCGAGCGTCTCGCGCTCGTGCGAGGCGTAGCCCTTCACCGTCTCCACGAGGTTGGGGATCAGGTCGTAGCGGCGCTTGAGCTGCACGTCGATCTGCGCCCACGCGTTCTCGATGCGGTTGCGCAGCTTGACCAGGCCGTTGTAGAGGACCATCAGGATGATCGCCAGCAGCACGATCACGCCGATGATGATGAGGACTGCGGTCATGTCGTCTCCTTGGAGGCGGGGCCGGCGTCAGGCCGACAGCGGAGACATCATAGGGCCGCCTCCCCCCTGACCACCGGCACCGCTGGGCCGCGGCTGGTCAGCAGATGCGCTCGTAGATCTCCACGTAGCGCTCGGCGAGGTGGTCCATGGAGAACCCCGCCGCCCGCTCGGCGCCCGAGGCCACGAGGTCGGCGACGGTACCGGGCTCGTCGAGCAGGCGCTCGATGGCGGCGGCGAGCGCGGCGGCGTCCCCCGGCGGGACGAGCAGGGCGTCCTGGCCGGAGCGGGCGACGTTTGCGTACCCGGGAAGCTCGCTGGCGACGATCGCGCACCCGGCGGCCATGGCCTCGAGCAGCACCACCCCGAACGACTCCCCCCGCAGCGACGGAGCGCAGAACACGTCCGCACCGCGCAGCCGCGAGGCCTTCTCCTCGTCCGAGATGCGACCCAGCCACTCGATGCGCGGATCGCCGGCGTGGCGGGCCTTGAGGCGGTCGGTCTCCGGACCGTCGCTGCCCACCCAGAGGCGGACGTCGTTGGGGAGGTCGGCGAACGCGGCGAGAAGCACGTCGAGGCCCTTGCGTGGCTCGTGACGACCGACGAACAAGAGGGTGGGCCCCTCGGTCGGCCACGGGTCGGCCTTGGCGAAGTGATCGAGCTCGACCCCGTTGAACACCATCGTGTACTCGCCGCCCAGGGCCGTGGCCGCGAGCCGTCGGGCGTCCTCGGACACCGCGCACCGGTGGTCGAGCCGGTTGGCGAGGAGACGGGGTCCCGGCTTCAGCCACCGGTAGCCGGCGCTCACGCCGGCGGCGTGGAAGGTGCCGACGAGCGGGGCGCTCTTGAACAGCAGCGACGTCATCGTGGGGCCGGGGCACATCGGCTCGTGCACGTGGAGCACGTCGAAGGCCTCGTCGCGCAGGGCGCGGATCGTGCGGAGCTGGGCCGACGGGTCGGGGGCGAGGGGCGCCACCGAGCCGTTGGCCGCGGTGGGGACGCTGTTGCCGAGCGGGGTCACGCCGGCGTCGGGAGGCGGCCCGTCGCACGGGCCGAGCACGCGCGTGTCGTGCCCCATGCCCCGCAGCGAGCGGGCGAGGCCGAGCACCTGCCCCTGCACTCCGCCCGGAATGGTGAGGCTGTAGGGACAGATCAGCCCGATGCGCACCGTTCGAGGCTACTTGTTCGTCTCGGGGGCCTCGCCGGGGGCGCCCCCGGTGGGATCCGGATCGGCAGGTCGCAGCCCGGCCGCGACGAGCGCCTCGTGGTCGCTGGGCCAGTTGGGGGCCATGAGGTGCCACTGCTCGGGCGCGGCCCGGATGAGGACCTCGAGCTCGGTGGCCACGTGCTGGGTGATGCGGGTGACGTCCTCACGGAGCGAGCCTCGACGCTCCACCGGGAGGGGTGGTCGGATCACGCAGTGGTGGCCCTTGCCCCGGTTGTAGACCGCACACGGCAGGATGGGCGCGCCCGTGCGCAGGGCCAGCGTGGCGGGACCGCCCGGGAGCGTGGTGCGCTCGCCGAAGAACTCCACCTCGATGCCTCCGCCCTGGATGTCACGATCCGACAGCAGGCACACCACGTGGCGCTCCTTGACCCCCCGGACCACCTCCGACCCCGCCTTCGGGCCGAGGGGCACCACGTGCATCCCCAGCGACCGACGGAACTCGACGAACCACTCGAACAGCTCCGGGGGCTCGATGGGCTCGACGACGGCGGTGACGGGGATGTCGGCGACCATGGTCAACCAGAAGGCGGCCCACTCCCAGCCGCCGAGGTGTGGGATGGCCATGAGGGGCCCGTACCCGTCCGCACGGGCCTGCTCGATGTGCTCGAAGCCCTCGTAGGACAGGCCGGCGTCGACCTCGGCCCGACTCATGCCCGGGAGCCGGAACGACTCCATCCAGTAGCGGCCGTAGGACTCGAAGGTGCGCTGCACCGCCGAGCGCAGCGCCACACCCCGCAGGTCGCGGCCCGTGGCGCGCCGGAGGTTGCGCTCGACCATGAGGCGGCGCTCACGCATGGCCTGCGCCGCCCCGACGCTGGCGGCGCGCGACGCGGCGGCTGCGAGCGGCCCGGGCAGCGAACGCGCCACCCCGGAGCCGAGCTTGTAGGCCGCCAGCGCCCGATCCACCTCGCCGACCTCTGCTAGCTGGGGTTCTGCCGGCGGTTCTCGGCGCGCTCGCGGGCCCGGGCCCGCCAGGTCTGGGCGATGGGCCGTGCCGTGCGTCGGTTGCGCCGACGGGTGCGGTCGAGCAGGGGCTCGGGCTTGGGACGCTCGGCGCTGGCCTGGCGCCACACCTTCACGAAGCGCTGCCCGGCGGTGAACAGGGTGAGCACGAGCATCACCCACAGCACCGCGACGAGCAGGGAGTCGAACAGCAGACCGAACGCGAGCATGATCGTGCGCTCGGCCCGCTCCATCAGGCCGCCGCGGGCGTCGAAGCCGAGCGAGTCGGCCTTGGCCCGCTGGTACGACACCAGGAAGGAGGCGCCGAGCACCGCCATCGGGAGGATGGCGACGTGGCTGCCGGGATCGGTGTCCATCAGGTACCACGCGACGCCGCCGAGGAGCAGGGCGTCGCTGGCGCGGTCCATCACGGAGTCGAAGTACGCGCCCCGGGGCCCGGCCGTGCCGGAGGCTTTGGCCACGGCGCCGTCGAGCGCGTCGGGGAGCGCGGTCAGGATCAACAGGACGAGGCCGCCCCGCAACGCCCCGTTGGCGATGGCCACTGCGGCGGCACCGGCCATGATGACGCCGGTGGCGGTCAGGTAGTCCGCCGTGATGCCCACCTTGCGCAGGTTGTTGCCGACGGGTTTGAGTCCGCGTTCGATGTTCGTGCGGAACTTGCCGTCGAACATGGTTCTCCTGACCGGGGGTGGGCGAAGCCGTGCACAGGCTACCGGCAGGGTGGGTGCCCGGGCACCCCGACCCGCTCGTCACGGCGCCCGGCCCGGCGTGCCTAGCCTGGCAGCCGGAGCCCGCGGGGCACACGTCCCTCGGGCCACACCGTGATCGAAGCGCGGAGGTGCGTGACGTGGACGTAGTGAGCCCGGACCGGATCCGCAACGTGGCCCTGGTCGGCCACGGGGGCGCCGGCAAGACGACCCTGGCCGAGGCGCTGCTCTTCGAAGCGGGAGCCGTCACCCGGCGGGGCCGGGTCGAGGACGGCAACACCGTCTGCGACTTCGACCCCGAAGAGCAGGCCCACCGCCTCTCGCTCTCGCTCTCGCTGGCCCCGTTCACCTGGAAGGGCCACAAGGTGAACCTGATCGACACCCCGGGCTACGCCGACTTCGTGGGCGACGTCGCCGCCGCCCTCCGGGTCGTCGACCTGGCCGTGTTCGTGGTCAGCGCGGTCGAGGGGGTCGAGGTGCAGACCGAGGTCATCTGGAAGATGGCCGCCGACCTCGGGGTGCCCCGGATGGTGTTCATCAACAAGCTCGACCGGGAGCGGGCTTCGTTCCCCCGGGTCCTCGAGCAACTGCGCGACCGCTTCGGGGCCGGCATCGCCCCCCTCGAGCTGCCCATCGGCGAGGAGTCGTCGTTTCGAGGCGTGGCCGATCTGCTCACCGACACGGCCTTCACCTACGACACGGGCAGGGCCGTGCAAGGCGAGATCCCCGACGACATGGAGGCCCAGGAGCACGAGGTCCACGACAACCTGGTCGAGGGCATCGTCGTAGCCGATGACGACCTGCTCGAGGGCTACCTCGAGGGCCAGATCCCTTCGGTGGAGGCGCTCGAGCACACCTTGGCCCACGGGGTGGCGGGGGCCCAGGTCTTCCCCGTCGTGTGCGGATCGGCGGCGGGCGACGTGGCCATCGACCGCCTCGCCGACTTCATCTGCGAGATCGGCCCGGCGCCACAGGATCGGCCGCCGGTCGTGGTCGACGCCGGCGACGGCACCGCGGAGATCGCCCCCGACCCGGGCGGCAACCCCTTGGCCTTCGTGTTCAAGACCATCGCCGACCCCTACGTCGGGCGCATCTCGCTGCTCAAGGTGCTGTCGGGCACGATCCGCCAGGACGACCATCTCGTGAACCCGCGCACGCACACCGACGAGCGCCTGCACAGCCTGTTGTCGGTCCGGGGCCGTGAGCAGGAGCCGGTGAAGGAGGTCCCCGCCGGCGACTTCGCCGCGGTGGCGAAGCTGAGCGGCACCGAGACCAGCGACACCCTCGCCCCGAAGGGCCTGCCCGTGCGGGTGCCGGCCATCGAGCAACCCGTGCCGGTCCTGGCCGTCGCCATCTCGGCCAAGACCCAGGCCGACGAGGACAAGGTGGCCGGGGCGCTCCACCGCATCGCCGAGGAGGACCCGGCCCTGGTCGTGGAGCGCAACGACGAGACCCACCAGGATCTCCTGCGGGGCGCCGGCGAGACCCACCTCAACGTCACCATCGAGCGCCTGAAGCGGAAGTTCGGGGTCGAGGTGCTCACCGAGCCGGTGCGGGTGGCCTACCGCGAGACCATCACCGGGCCGGCCGAGGCGGAGGGCAAGCACAAGAAGCAGTCCGGCGGGCGCGGGCAGTACGGCGTGGCGTCCGTGCGCATCGAGCCGATGGAGCGTGGGGCGGGCTACGAATTCGTCGACGCCATCGTGGGCGGGGCCATCCCCCGCAACCTCATCCCGTCGGTGGACAAGGGCATCCAGGAGACCATGGCCAGCGGCGGCCTCCACGGCTTCCCCGTGGTCGACGTGCGGGCCACCGTCCTCGACGGCAAGTTCCACGCCGTCGACTCCGACGAGATGAGCTTCAAGACGGCGGGGCGGCTGGCGTTCCGGGACGCCATGGCCGCCGCCGATCCCGTCGTGCTCGAGCCCGTGTCCCGGGTGGAGGTCACCGTGCCCGCGGAGCAGCTGGGCGACGTGATGGGCGACCTCAACGCCCGCCGCGGGCGGGTCCAGGGCAGCGACTCGGGCAACGATGGCGAGGCCGTCGTCGTGGCCCTCGTCCCCACCTCGGAGATCCTGCGCTACGCCATCGACCTGCGCTCGATGACGGGCGGACGGGGGCGCTTCTCGGTCGAGCACGACCACTACGACGTGCTCCCCGACCACCTCGTCGCCGCCCTCCCGACCGACGACTGACAGAACCACCGCCGCCCGGCCCGGGGTAGACACACACGATGGAGACCAGCGACCTCGCCCGGATGGCCCCGCAGGACGGGGTGGTGGCCCTGCGCTCGCTCCCCCGCCGCTTCCGGGGCGCGCTGCGCCCGTTCGACGATCCCGACTTCGACGAGTGGGCCGAGCGGGTCGCATCCAGCGGCCACGCACCCCTCGACCACCTCGTGGACACCGACCGCAGCCTCACCCTCCTGCACCACGCCTTCGAGCAGGTGCTCCACCACGACACCCCCGTGCTCGTACCGGCGGCAACCGATCCCGCGGCCCGTGACTGGCCGACGGCCCGCGGCAGCCTCGTCGACGAGCTCTCCCGCCTGGAGGAGACCGCCGAAGCCTTCGCCGCCGTGGCCGAGCGGGTGCCCGCCGGCGACTGGGGTCGCACCGCCACCGTCGCCGGCGGCGGTGCGGAGGTCACGGCCCTCGACGTCCTGCGCGAGGCGGTCCGCACCGGCGTCACCGACCTGCGCGCCGCCGAACGGGATTTCGAGGAGGTGCGTCGCAGCTGACCGACGGGCCTCCCGGGCGCCTCAGTCGTCCTGGAACTGCGTCCAGTCCTCGGGGTTGTCCTCGACGAACTGGTCGATGATCTCGCCGTCGACGCCGTCGATGAGCACGAGGCCGCGCTTCGTCGGGGGCTCGTCGGCGGAGTAGACGAGCACCCGCCACGTCGGGCGGCTGCGCAGGCCCCGCCAGCCCATCTGGGCCGAGGCGTGTCCGACGGGGAAGCCCACGGCGGACGTGGCGCCCACGAGGGCGTCCTTCTCGTCGAGCTCGAGGCTCACGCCCGCGAGGAAGTGGTAGCCGGCCACCACCACGAGGGCGAGGCCCGCGTAGAGGACGCCGTCGTTCACCAGCACCGGGTCGCCGCCACGGGTGAAGCCCCACACCGCGATGCAGACGGCCCCGAGCCCCAGGTAGATGTAGCCGGGGATGCGCCGGCGGTTGTTGTTGGGGAACTGGTAGGGGCCGACGAAGGTCGAGACGTCGAGGTCGTCGGGCAGCGCGTCGCCCGTCTCGGGGAGCTCCTCGTCGGGGGCGTCGCCCGGGGTCGTCTCGTCGTCCATCGCCGACGACCGTACCGGGGCGCGGCTCACCCGGGCCAAGCGGCCCGAAGCCGCTCCCAGCTCACGGACAGGGCCTCAGGCAGGACCCGGGTCTCGGCCACCGTGGTGATGAAGTTGGTGTCCCCGAACCAGCGAGGCAGGCAGTGCACGTGCAGGTGGTCGGGCACGCCCGCGCCGGCGGCGTGCCCGAGGTTCATGCCCACGTTCACCCCCTGGGGCGAGTAGGCGGCCTTGATGGCGGCCACCGCGTCGGTCACGGTTGCCCAGAGCTCGGCCGACTCGTCGGCGGTGAGGCCCTCGAGGTCGGCGACGGCCCGGTTCGGCAGCACCATGAGATGCCCGCTGTTGTAGGGGTAGGCGTTCAAGATGGCGAAGGTGTGGTCGCCACGGTGGAGCACGTAGGTGACGTCGTCGGGCTCGCCCGAGTGCAGGATGCGCTCGAACAGCGAGCCCTCGTCGTCCCGGTCGGCCGACGAGGACGGTGTGGTGGCGTCGCCCGCGAAGGCGCTGGTGATGTAGTCGCTGCGCCAGCCCGCCCACTGGCGCTCGAGCGCGGGGCCGCCGCCGTCAGGCACGGGCGAGCACGTCGGCGCCGAGTCGGGCGACGAAGTCGTCGACCGTGACGCCCCGCTCGACCTCGTCGCCACGGGGGTTGACCCCGACGGTGCCGTGCTCGACGTCGTCGTCACCGACGACCAGCACGTACGGCAGCTTCTCCACCTTGGCCTTGCGGATGCGCGCCCCGAGCTTGTCGTCGGCGCCGACCATGTCGGCCCGGAAGCCCTCGCTCTGGAGGCGGTCGACGAGGCGGCGGGCGTAGGTCTCGTGGTCGTCGCGCACGGGCAGGACCCGCACCTGGACCGGCGCCAGCCACACCGGGAACGCGCCCGCGAAGTGCTCGAGGAGCACCCCGAAGAACCGCTCGACCGAGCCGAACAGGGCGCGGTGCACCATGATCGGCTGGTGCCGCTGGTTGTCGGCGCCGACGTACTCGAGGTCGAAGCGCTGCGGGTTCTGGAAGTCGACCTGGATGGTCGACAGCTGCCAGCTCCGCCCGATGGCATCGCGGACGTCGACGTCGATCTTCGGCCCGTAGAAGGCGCCGCCGCCCTCGTCCACCTCGTAGTCGAGGCCGGCGACGTCGATGGCCGACCGCAGCGCGCCGGTGGCGCGCTCCCAGTCCTCGTCGGAGCCGAGGGACTTCTCGGGCGGGCGGGTGGAGAGCTTGGCCTGGAAGTCCTCGAAGCCGAAGGCCCGCAGGACCGACAGCACGAAGTCGAGCAGGCTGGCCAGCTCGTCGGCCAGCTGATCGGGCGTGCAGAAGATGTGGCTGTCGTCCTGGGTGAAGCCCCGGATGCGGAACAGGCCGTGCAGCGTGCCCGAGCGCTCGTACCGGTACACCGTCCCGAGCTCGAACAACCGGTACGGCAACTCGCGGTACGAGCGCTGGTTGCTCTTGTAGATCAGGATGTGGAACGGGCAGTTCATCGGCTTCGGGTAGTACTTCACCCCGTCGTCGAGCTCCATGGGCGGGTACATCGCGTCGGCGTAGAAGCCGAGGTGCCCGCTGGTCTCCCAGAGCACCGACTTGGCGATGTTGGGCGAGTAGGCGAACTGGTAGCCGCCGCGCTCGTGGCGCTCGCGGCTGTAGTCCTCCATGAGTTTGCGCACGATGGCGCCCTTGGGGTGCCAGACGGCGAGGCCGGGGCCGAGCTCGTCGGGGAACGACAGCAGGTCGAGCTCCTGGGCGAGGCGGCGGTGATCGCGTTTCTCCGCCTCCTCGAGCATCGTGAGGTACTCGTCGAGCTTGGCCTTGGACTCCCATGCCGTGCCGTAGATGCGCTGGAGCATGGGGTTGCGCTCGTCGCCCCGCCAGTAGGCGCCGGCCACCCGCGTCAGCTTGAAGTGCCCGAGGTGGCTCCCCGTGTCGGGGACGTGCGGGCCGCGGCAGAGGTCGATGAAGCGCGGCGGGTTCTCGTAGGTGCGGACGAGACCCGATTCCGTCGCCGACGTGGGGTCGTCGGCCGCGCCCCGGATGATCTCGCACTTGTACTTGTGGGCGGCGAAGAACTCGAGGGCCTGCGCGTCGGGGATCTCGTCGCGGAGGAACGGCTGGCGCTCCTTGATGATCTCGCGCATCTTCGCGTCGAGCCGCTCGAGGTCCTCGGGCGTGAACGTGCCGCCGTCGGCGAGCTCGAAGTCGTAGTAGAAGCCGTTCTCGATGGGCGGACCGATGGCGAAGGTGGCGCCTGGGAAGAGCTCGAGCACGGCCTGGGCCAACACGTGCGCCGTCGAGTGGCGGATCGTGTAGCGGCCCCGCTCGCTGTCGGCGGTGATGATCGCCACCGTGTCGCCCTCGGCGAGCGGGGTGGCGAGGTCGCGCTCCTCGCCGTTGATCTCGGCGATGACGGCGGCCTTGGCCAGGCCCCGACCGATGCTCGCGGCGAGCTCACCGGCGGTGGCGCCGGCGTCGACCTGGCGCGTGGAACCGTCCGGCAGGCCGATGTTGATCTGTTCGCTCATACTCTCCGCTCCTGGCGACTGCGTCGCCGGGCCGCTCGGGCCAGCGCTTCGCTCACGCCCTGAACTTACCGGGGCGCCCCTGGCGCCCGGCAGTCCATTCCCGGGGTGGGCGGCTGCTCAGGCCGAGTTGAGCACGGATGCCGACGATCGGCGCTCCGGGGCGGCCTCGGCGGACGTGCCGTTGCCGTTGCCGTTCGAGCCGGACCCGTTCGCCGAAAGGCCCTCGCTCGTGATCACACCGGCGGTGCGCGCCGGGAGCGTCTCGTCCTTCTTCGTGGCGTACTGGTCGACGTAGTCCTGGCCCGAGAGGGAGCGGATCTCGAACATGACCTCGTCGATCATCTGGCGCAGCGCGAGGCGGTCGCCCTCGCGTTCGCGGTAGCGCGCCGGGTCGATGGGCGCCCCGATGTTGACCCACACGGGCATGAAGGGCTTGGGGAACTTCGCGTCGGGCGGTTGTACCTCGCGGGTGCCCACGAGGCCGACCGGCAGGATGGGTGCGCCGGTGCGGAAGGCCAGCCGGGCGGGGCCCGTGTGGCCCTTGTGCAGCACGCCGTCACGGGAGCGGGTGCCCTCGGGGTAGATCCCGAAGAACTCGCCGGCCTCGAGCACCCGTGCCGCGGCGTTGAGCGCTCGCTCGCTGGCCGAGCCTCCCGACCGGTCGATCGGGATCATGCCCATGGCCGGGAAGATGAACTTCGTCTTCCAGTCGTCCATGTACTCGGCCTTGCCCACGTAGGTGATGCGGCGCGGCAGCACCAGGGGCAGGAAGAACGAGTCGAGCACCGACGTGTGGTTCGGGCAGAAGATGGCCGGCCCGTCGTCGGGAACGTGCTCGAGGCCCCGCACGTAGACGCGCCAGTTGAAGCGGAACACCGGCGACATGACCGCGCGGGCCACGTGGTACAGACGTCCTGCCTCTCGTGCCACGTGCCCCCCTCTCGATCGCTCGACTGCTCCGCGGCAGGCTACCGCGGGGCCGGGTCAGGCGGGGGCGACCAGCACGGTGGTCGGGAAGGGACGGAACCAGGTGGGGTTCTTGGCCGTCTTGAACAGGATCCGGGCGAGGTCGGCCCGGGTGGCCGCCACGGTCGGCTTGACCTGCGTGCCGCCGGCGAACTCGTTGATGGTGTTGGTGGCGTTGGCCCAGCCCATCGCCTCCGCGTAGGGAGCGGTCGACGCGACGTCGGTGTACGGCTCGGCTGGCCAGGGACTGCCCTCCTCCGCCTCGATCATGTGGAACACCATGTCGACCAGCGCACCCCGGAGCGCGGGGTTGGACGGCTTGAACTTGTGGTTCCCGTTGTCGGTGACCACACCCTCGCTGAAGGCCCAGTCGAGGGCGGCGTCGTAGGGGGCCGTGCGGGGCGCATCGGTGAACGTGTGCTGGCTGGTCGCCGCCGGTCGATCGACCATGTTCCAGAGCGCCTGCACGGCCTCGGCGCGGGTGATGGCTTGGCTCGGGCGGTACGTCGTGCCGGGGAAGGTCGTGACCTTGAGGTGCTTCGACCAGTTGACCGCGGCGTCCAGGGAGGCCGGGACGTCCGGGTAGCCGTTGGCCGGGATGGCCACGGCGGTGGTGACGGCGCTCGAGAAGAGCACGTCGCCCGGATCGTCCGGCGTGCACGGGATGACCCCGATGTTGAAGAACCCGGTGAAGGTCTCGACCTCGGGAGCGGCCCAGTCGACGGTGGCGCCCCGGGCCGCGAACGTCGGCATGGCCGTGATCTTGATGCGGGGCAGCACGATCGGCGCCCCGCCTTGGTTCGTGTTCGTGTTGAACGGGTACACGAAGCTGCCGTCGGTGCCGAAATGGAACCGCTTGTTGGCCGCGGGCACCGCGGGGAGGTTGACCTGCACCATGCCGTCGCTGACGGTGGCCGAGACCTCGGTGACCGCCGGGTTGGCTGCGCCTGCCGCCGGGTTCTGGATCTTGACCTTCACCGCACGCAGCCCCGGTGGCACCGCGATGTCGACGTTGAAGTAGTTGAAGTTGAGGGCGAACGCCTGCGGGGCGATGTCGGGCAACGAGAGGTCGGCGGTGTAGGTGACCTTCTCGAACACGTCCACGGGCTGGGGGTTCGTCGCCGTCAACACGTCGATCGGTGCGGAGAGGGTCCCGATCGCGGGCACACCCGTCTCGCACGAGTAGGGAAGCGACACCGGGGCACCCGCGCCCGCGGGTGCGGCGGCGAGCAGCGCACCCGCCCCGATCACGACCGCCAAGATTGCCCGCACCGTTGCCCGCACCGTTGACCTCCAGGTCGACTCCGCCGAAACGGCGAGCGTAGTCAGCCGGTGAGGTGGACGCCGAGGAGGGCGGCTGCCGAGGACACGCCGACCCCCGCTGCCGCGGCGGCGTCGATGGCCGCCACCGCGGTCGGGGTGTCGAGGTCGTCGTCGAGCGCGGCTCGCACCTCGCTCAGTGCCCCGTCACCGGCGCCGGCGGCCAGCCAGCGTTCGAGACGAGCGGCCGACGCGGGCATCAGCGCCTCGTTCCACTCCCACGAATCGCGGTAGTGGTGGGCGACGACCGCAAGGCGGATGGCCCGCGCGTCGTAGTCCTCGAGCAGGTCGTGGACGAACACGAGGTTGCCGAGCGACTTCGACATCTTCTCGCCGTCCATCCTCACCATGGCCTGGTGCATCCAGTGGCGCACGAACGGCTGACCCGTGGCGGCCTCGGACTGCGCCGCCTCGCACTCGTGGTGGGGGAAGATCAGGTCCGCTCCCCCGCCGTGCAGGTCGATGGTGGTGTCGAGCTCGCGCAGGGCCAACGCAGAGCACTCGATGTGCCAGCCGGGACGACCGGGGCCCCAGAGCGACTCCCACGCGGGCTCGTCCTCGGCCGAGGGCTGCCACAGGATGAAGTCGAGGGGGTCGCGCTTGTTGGGGTCGTCCGGGTTGCCGCCCCGCTCGGCCGCCAGCGCCAGCATCTCTTCGCGTGACAGGTGACTGATCTGGCCGAACCGCGGGAACGAGCCGACGTCGAAGTACACGGCCCCGCCGGACTCGTAGGCGTAGCCCTGGTCGAGGACCATGCCGATGAATCCACGGATGTCGGCGATGGCGGAGGTCGCCCGCGGCTCGCTCCAGCAGGGCACGATGCCGAGGGCGTCCATGTCGGCGTCGAACTTGGTCATCTCGGCGGCGGCGAGGTCGAGGTAGTGGACGCCGAGCTCGCGGGCCTTGCGCAAGATGTCGTCGTCCACGTCGGTGACGTTGCGGACGCAGCGGGTCTCGTGACCCCGGTCGCGGAGCCGTCGCTGGAGGACGTCGTAGGCCAGGTAGACCGCGGCGTGGCCGAGGTGGGAGGAGTCGTACGGCGTGATGCCGCACGTGTACATGGTGACGATGGGCCCCGGGGCGAAGTCGACGACCTCGCGCCGTGCCGTGTCGTACAGCCGCAGAGGCGGCTCGCCCCCCGGCGTGGTCACTCGTCGATGCCGGTGAACTTCACCGCGGCGCGGGTCTTGTAGCGCACGTTGAGCTGGAGCAGCACGGCGGCGAAGGCCTCGATGGGCGCCGCGTTCGAGAGCTCTCCGGCGTCCAGAGGGCGCATGTCGGCGAGCTTGCGCACGATCTCGGCCGTCGTCTCGGTGGCCGACGGGTGGTCGGAGCAGATGAGGACGTCGCTCTCGACCGGGTGGTCGAGGTCGCCCAGCTCCTTGGCGGGCACGTGGTGGAACGCGGCGGCGACCAGCGACTTCGGGACCGCGGCCTGCACGCTCGCCGCGACCGACCCGCGGGGCGGCACAAGTGGCTGGAACTCGTGGCCGACCTTCGCGAGCGCGTTGGCCATCGAGATCACGACCTTCCCGCGGAGCTGGCGTGACACCGATGCCGCGGTCGACGCGGCGGCGTCCCACGGGGTGGCGATGACCACGACGTCTGCGGCCGCCGCACCCTCGTTGTCCTCGGAATCCACCGACAGGTTGCGTTCGGGCCACCGCTCGAGCAGGCGGTCCCGCTCCTCCATGGCCCGGTAGCGCGAACGCGACCCGATGACGACATCGAACCCACCCGAGGCGAGCCGGGCAGCCATCGCCCGACCGGCCGGGCCGGTTCCTCCCAACACTCCGATCTTCACGGCGGTGAGGTTATCGGTGGCCTCTCCCGACACGCGCATCCGCCGTGCGCCGTACTGTCTCGGCCATGGGCCTCCTCGACGGCAAGCGTCTCCTGATCACCGGCGTGCTCACCGACGCCTCCCTCGCGTTCGGGGTGGCCAGGCTCGCCCAGGAGGAGGGCGCAGAGGTCGTCCTCACCGGCGCCGGGCGCGGGATGCGCCTCACTCAGCGCACCGCCCGGAAGCTGCCGAACGAGGCCGACGTCCTCGAGCTCGACGTGACCGACGACACCCACCCGGCGGCGGTGCGCGACGCCCTCGCCGAGCGGTGGGGCGAGGTCGACGGCGCCCTGCACGCCATCGGCTTCGCCCCCGAGGCCTGCCTCGGCGGCCAGTTCCTCGACACCACCTGGGCCGACGTCTCGGTCGCGGTGCAAGTGTCCGCCTACTCGCTCCGGGCCGTCGCGGACGCGGTCGTGCCCCTGATGGCGGGGGGTGGCTCGATCGTGGGCCTCGACTTCGACGCCCGGGTGGCCTGGCCCGCGTACGACTGGATGGGCGTGGCCAAGGCCGCGCTCGAGTCCACCTCGCGCTACCTCGCCCGCGACCTCGGCGAGCGCCAGATCCGCGTCAACCTCGTCGCCGCAGGCCCCATCAAGACCCTCGCGGCCCGTTCCATCCCCGGCTTCTCGGCCTTCGAGGACGTGTGGGACGCCCGCGCCCCGCTCGGCTGGGACGTGACCGACAGCTCGGCGGTGGCCAAGGCGTGCGTGGCGCTGCTCTCGGACTGGTTCCCCGCCACGACCGGCGAGATCGTGCACGTGGACGGCGGCTACCACGCCATCGGGGCCTGACCCCGGCACCGACCCCGCGTCGCCGGCGTCCGGCGCCTCCCGTTGCCCCACCTCAGCCCTCGTGGCGTTCCTCCTCGGCCTCGTGGCCGGGCTCGATGTCGTCGACGTCCGGGAGGCGCAGGGGGATGAAGTCTTCGGCGCTGGTGGCGGCGACCGGGTCCCCCACCAGGCAGACGTGGTCCTCGCCCGCGTCGAAGAGGGCGTGGCGGGCGAGGACGAGGCGGTGGGCGCAGTCGTCGAGGAGCGGCACCCCGTCCGGGCCCGGGGCCCAGCCCGTCCGCCCGAACTTGTCGACCTCGTCACCGGTCAGCCCGCCGAAGAGGGCCGCCAGTTGCTCGTCGCCGTCGTCGAGGAAGTGCACGGCGAAGGTGTGGGCCCGCAGGGCCAGTTCGTAGGTGTGGTTCGCCTTCGACAGCCAGATCGCGTAGCGGCGGGGGTTGATGCTGCACTGGGTGTGGAAGCCCACGAGGCAACCGGAGGCTTCGCCGTCGACCGCGACGGTCACGATCACCATGGCCGTGGCGACCTGGGCCATGAGCTCGTCGAAGTCCTCGGCGACCGAGTCGTCGGTGGTCGTCTCGGCGGGATCAGCGTCCATCGCGGTTCGCCTCGTAGCGCAGGAACAGGGAGCCTTCATCGGTCGCCACGTGGCCGAGCGTGAACGACCGCAGGGACGCGCCCGGGACGGTCGTGACCACCGGCAGCGGGTCTCCCCCGATGACGGGGGCGACGGTGAGGCACAGCTCGTCGAGACGGCCGGCGGCGACGAGCTCGCCGAGGAGGGTGGGGCCGCCCTCGCACAACACGACCTCGTGGCCGCGATCGGCGAGGGCGGCGAGCATGCCCGGGACCGAGACGCCGGCGTCGGGAGCGTCCACCGGGGGATCCACCACGACGAGCTCCGCACCTCGGCGGGCCGCCGGTGCGTCCGGCCCCTCCGCCGAACCGGGTCCGGTCACCACGAAGGTCGGACTGGCAGCGTCCGCCTCGGTGAACAACGGGCTCTCCCAGTCCAGCCGCAGCGTCCGGCTCACCACCGCCACCGGCGGCACCGGCGGCCGCCCGGCCGCCTCGCGCTCGGCGCGCAGGTCGTCCGGGAGGCGCACGGGGCCGTAGCCCTCCGCCCGCACCGTCTGGGCGCCGACGAGCACCACGTCGGCCAGGGCGCGCAGGCGCCGGAACAGCACGGCGTCCGCGCCCCCGGTGAGGGCGCCGACGCGACCACCCACGGCCGCGCTCCCGTCGAGCCCGCCGACCATGTTCGCGAGCACCCAGCAGCCCCCCTCGGCACGAACCCGGTCTACCTCGCGGTAGGGCCCGAGCACGTCAGCCACCGGTGGGCCGTCGACCAGGCGCCGCATCGTCCCCCTCTACCCCGCGTGCGGCGCCGCGGACCGCCGGTGCGCGATCACGACTCGAGGTAGCGGGGGTTGGCCACGGCCAGCTTGTCCCGCACGGTGGCCCAGACCGCCGCCTTCACCTCGTCGTAACGGTCGTCGAGGGCCCCCGAGCGGATCGCCGCGGCCAGCTCGATGTCGTCGGCGAAGCCGAGCGCGGCGAGGCGGTCGTGGTGGGCGTCGGCCATGGCCGCCCCCGACTCGAGCTCGCGCTGCACCTGGCCGAGGACGTTGATGGCCACGCGGGTGTGGAACTGCACCCGGCCCTCGGTGGCTCCGAGGACGTCGTTCTCGAGGAACTCCCGAACGGCCTCGACGAGCTCGGCGGCGGTGGGCGAGTCGTGCGGTGCGGTCACTCCACCCCCTCCTGGCTGCTCCGGCGCCGGGCCGCTCGGGCCCTGCCCGCTCCCGTGGGCCTCATGGCAGCAGCGCCAGCACGTCGTGCTCGTTCTCACAGGTGCGCCGACCGATGGCCGCCAGCTCCACCGACCGTGAGACCCGCCGCGTGTGCGACGCCGCCTGGATGATGCACATGACGCCCCACTTCACGGTGCTGAGGATCTCCCACCACCGGACCACGTCGGCATCGACGCCGCCGGCCAGGCCCGCCGCGTCGGCGTAGGCGGCGAAGAGATCCTCGTACTCGCCGAAGCCCCCCACCGGCGGGGTGCCACCGAAGCGCCACGCCTTGACGCACAGCCAGCCGAGGTCCTCCATGGGGTCGCCGAGGTGGGCCAGCTCCCAGTCGAGCACGGCCCGCAGCCCCTCGGGTCCGACGATCAGGTTGCCGTTGCGGAAGTCGCCGTGGACGACCCGCGTGGGCCCGACGGGCGGGCGGTTGGCCTCCAGCCAGCGGAAGGCCAGCTCGAAGGCGGGGTGAGGCTCGCCCAACGCGTCGAGCAGGTTTCGGAACTGCGTGATCTGGTCGAGGTCGTGGAGGCCGGGGGCGTCCTCGACGGGGATGGCGTGGATGCCGGCGAGGGCCCGCCCGCACTGGGCGGCGAGCCCCTCGCGGGCGGCCGCGTACTGATCGTCGCGCAGGATGCGCCGGGGGATGGTCTCACCCTCGAGCCGCTCGACCACGAGGTAGGCGGCCCCGAGCGGCTCGCCCTCCCCCTCCCCCGTCCTGGCGGGGTCGGCGGGCCCGGTGGCCACGACCGCCGGCACGGGGACGCCTTGCGCCGCCGCGGCCCGCAGCAGCCCCGCCTCGGTACTCGTGCCCCCGCCGGTGTTGATGGCCCCGCCCGGGCGTTCGCGCTGGAGCACGAGGGGGCAGGTGGTGCCGTCGGCGAGCACGGCGTCGAATGCGAAGGTCTCCCGGGAGGCACCACCCGAGAGGCGATGGAGCCCCTCGACCCGGGCCGCACCGCCGAGCGCGTCGACGAGGACCTGTTCGAGCGCTGTCGCCAGCGCCTCGTCAGCAGGCCGCGGCAACGGTCGGGTACGGGTTGACCGGGGCGCCCCCACCCGGCCAGATCTCGAAGTGCAGGTGGTTGATGCCGTTGGCGTTGCCCGTGGCGCCGACGTAGCCGATGACGGTGCCCGCCACGACGTGCCCGGAGGCGGCGTACCCGCTGAGGTGGGTGCCGAAGTACGTGTTGCCGTTGTCGCCGTAGAGGAAGAACGAGAGCCCGCCGAGGCTCACCCCGCGGTGCGAGACGTTGCCGGTCACGGGGGCGTAGATCGGCGTCCCGGACGAGGCCATCATGTCGACGCCCTGGTGGCTGCGGCCTCCGGAACGGGGGGCGCCCCACGAGTCGATGAAGGTCGAGCCGGGCACCGGACACAGGAAGTCGCCTCCCCCCGAGGGAGGCGCGGGGGCCGGTCCCCCGCTGGAGGGGGTGGTCGGGTCGGCGTCGTCGGCGGCATCGTCGGCGGCGTCCGCAGCTGCCGCCGCGGCGGCGGCCTCGGCGGCCTCGCGGCGGCGGCGCTCCTCCTCCATGCGACGGCGCTCGGCCTCGATGCGGGCCCGTTCGAGCTCCTCGAGGCGGGCCACCTCGGCCTGGAGGTCACGGTTGCGCTGCTCGAGGCGCTCGACGGCGCCTTCCTGCTCGGCCCGGAGCGCGTCGAGCTCGGCGGCGGCGTCCTCGAGATCGGCCCGCTGGCCGGCGTAGGCGTCGATGGCGTCGGTGTCGCCCTCGGTGACGAAGCGGGCCAGCTCGTTGCCGAGGAGCTGGTCGCCCACGTCGGCGTCGAGGGGCACCAGCGCGGGCGGCTCGCCCGCCCGCATGTACTGGTCCACGGCGATGGCCTGCACCTCGGCCTCGAGCCCCTCGATGCCGTTCGAGGCCACCTCGAGGCGGTGCTCCACCTCCGAGACGCGCTGCTCCAGGCGACCGAGGTCCTCTTGCGCCTCGTCCAGCTCGCGGATGGTCGCCTCGGCACGGGCACGGGCCTCGTCGACGTCGGAGGCAGAGGCGTCCGTCACCACGGCCACGCTGCCCACCGACAGGAGGGCGGCCACGAGGAGTCTCGACGCCATCCGCACCCGCCAGAGGCTACCCAGTGCCTGACCGTTGCGGCTGGTCATCGGGGCCCGCCGTCGCCGTCGTCACCGGCCCCGGCCGGCGGCTCGACGGCGTCGGTGCCCCGGTCGGGCTCGTCTCGGTCGGACTCGTCGCGGATGTCGCCGACGAGCTCCTCGACGAGGTCCTCGAGGGTCACGAGGCCGGTGGTGTGGCCCGCTCGGTCCCGGGCGATCCCCAGGTGGCGGCGCCGCCGCCGCATCTCGACCATGGCGTCCTCGACGGTGCCGGCCTCGTCCAGCTCGACCAGCTCGGTCCGCAGCAGGCGTTCGGGGAGCGGGAGGTCCCGGGCGTCGGGGCGAAGGGTCAGGAGGTCTTTGGCGTGGATGAACCCGACCACCTCGTCGAGGTCGCGCCCGACGACCGGGAGCCGGCTGTGCCCGCTGCTGCGGATCACCTCCTCGATCTCGGCCGGGGTCTGGCCCCGACGGATGTGCACCACCCGGTCACGGGGCACCATCACCGTCGACACCGGCGCCGCACCGAAGTCCAGGGCACTCGCCAGCAGCTCGTGCTGATCGTCGGCGATGAGCCCCTCCTCGCGCGAGGCCTCGAGCATGGTGGCCAGCTCCGCCGCCGAGTGGATGTCCGACAGGGTGTCGCGACGCTCGACCCGGAGCAGCCACACGCCGACGTTCGCCATCGCGTTGAGGGAGGCGATGACCGGGCGCAGGACGGTCGTGAGGGCCCGGGTGGGGAGGGCCAGCAGCCGCAGCGTGCGCTCGGGCGCGGCGAGGGTGAGGTTCTTCGGCACCATCTCTCCGAGCACCATGTGGGCGAGCACGACGAGCGACAGGCCGGTGACGAAGCCGATGGTCCGCAGCACCCCCTCGGGCAGGGTCACGAAGGTGGAGATGGCCGACTCGATCAGGTGCGACACCGCCGGCTCGGCCACGTAGCCCAACACCAGGGACGCCACGGTCACGCCCAGCTGCGCGCCGGCGAGCTGCACCGACAGCTCGTCGATGAGCCCGATGCTCACACCGGCGGCGCGGCTGCCGGCCTGGCGGTCCTGTTCGAGCTTGGTGCGTCGGGCCGTGATGAGGGCGAACTCGACGGCCACGAACCATCCGTTGAGCGCGAGCAGGGCGACGGTGAGGAGGAGCGCCGGGACGTCCATCAGGGCACGTCCTCGGAGTCGGGCAGCGGGGCCGGCGGCACGACCCGGACCCGGTCGATGCGGCGGCGGTCGAGCTCGACGACCTCGATCTCCCAGCCGTCGTGCGCCACCCACTCGCCCGGCACCGGCAGGTGGCCGAGCCGGTCCAGGACGAAGCCGGCGAGGGTCTCGTACTCGCCGTCGGGCATCACGAACCCGCAGGCGTCCCGCACCTCGTCCGGGTGGAGCCCCCCGGACAGCACGAACGCACCCGAGGGCTGCGCCACCGACAGCTCGGGCGGCTCGGGGTCCCACTCGTCGTCGATCTCGCCCACGATCTCCTCGATGAGGTCCTCCATCGTGACGATGCCGGCGGTGCCCCCGTACTCGTCGACCACGACCGCGAGGTGCGTGCCCACCTCGCGCAGCTCGCCGAGGAGCGAGCTCAGCGGTCGACTCTCGGGGACCACGAAGGCCTCACTCATGACCGCCGCCACGGGCGTCGTGGCCCGCTCCTGCGGGGGGATCTCGTACACCGACTTGACGTGCACCACGCCGCGCACGTCGTCGAGGTCGGTGCCGAAGACGAGGAACCGGGAGAACCCGGTCTCGAGGCTCCGCTCGGTGAGCTCGGCGAGGGTGGCCTCGGACTCCAGGGCCTGGAGGGCCGTCCGTGGGGTGAGGGCGTCGTCGGCGGTCTTCTCCCCGAAGCGGATCGACCGGGTGAGCAGGTCGGCGGCACGCGGCTCGAGGCTCCCCTGCGCGGCCGAGGTCCGGAAGAGCAGCTCGAGCTCGGGCAACGAGCGCACCGCGGAGAGCTCCTCCTGCGGCTCGACGCCCAGCTTGCGCACCGCCCAGTTCGCGGCGCGCTCCGACACCGAGATCACCGGCCCGAACACCACGGCATAGGCCCGGAAGGGCGCCGCCAGCCGCAGCGCCGAACGGGTGGGTCGGGCGATGACCACGTTCTTGGGGATGAGCTCGCCCACCACCATCTGGAAGACGGTGGCCAGGGCGAGGGCGATGGCCACCGAGACACCTCGGGAGCTGGCGCCCACCAGCGGCTCGAGGGCCGGCTCGATGAGGGCCGCGATGGTCGGCTCGGCCACGAAGCCGAGCACGAGGGACACGATGGTGATGCCGAGCTGCGCTCCGGAGAGGTGGAACGACAGGCGGCGCAGGACGCTGAGGGTGATCTTCGCCCGGCGCGACCCCTCACCGGCGAGGTGCTCGACCCGGCTCCGGTCGACGGCCACGAGAGCGAACTCGGCCGCGACGAAGAACGCCGTTGCGAGGATCAGGAGCAGGACGGCCAGCAGGCCGAGCGCGGTGGTGAGCAGGGTGCGTCCGAGGGCGTCGAAGGGTCCCGATCACGGTACTCGGCGGCCGGTAGCGTCCCCTCGGATGGGTGGCCCACGTCCGAGCCCGGCGACCGGCCCGGCCCTGCACCTCGAGGGGGTCGGCCTCGCCATCGACGGGCGGAGGGTGCTGCGAGACGTCACGTGGTCGGTCGCGCCCGGCGAGCGCTGGGTGGTGCTCGGCCGCAACGGGTCGGGAAAGACGTCGCTCCTGCGGATCGCCTCGCTGTACCTCCACCCCACCGAGGGGGTGGTCGAGGTGCTGGGCGAGCGACTCGGTCGCACCGACGTGCGACGCCTGCGCACCCGCATCGGGGTGGCAAGCGCCGCCATGGCCGACCTCCTGCGCCCCGGCCTCACCGCCACCGACGTGGTGATGACGGCCAAGCACGCCGCCCTGGAACCGTGGTGGCACACCTACGACGACGCCGATCGGGAGCGGGCCCTGGGCCTGCTCGACCGGCTGGGCTGCGCGGCCCTCGCCGGGCAGCGCTTCGGCACGTTGTCCTCCGGTGAGCGCCAGCGGGTGCAACTCGCCCGGACCCTCATGGGGGACCCCGGCCTCCTCCTCCTGGACGAGCCGACGGCCGGCCTCGACCTCGGTGGCCGCGAGGACCTCGTCCGTCGCCTCGGCCACCTCGCCGGCGATCCCACCACCCCGCCCGTGGTGCTGGTCACCCACCACGTCGAGGAGATCCCCCCGGCGTTCGACCACGTCCTGCTGTTGCGCGACGGCGAGGTGCAGGCGGCGGGGCACGCCGACGAGGTCCTGACCGACGACGCGCTGTCGGCGTGCTTCGGGCTGCCCCTCGCCGTCGAACGGCGCGGCCGGCGGTGGACGGCACAGGCGATCGACGACGAGGCTGGGGCCCGATGAGGTTCCACCACCCGTTCGACGAGATCGCCCCCGGACGGCTGCGGGTGTGGTTCCTCCCCCTCCTCGGCCTCACGGTCGTCGTGGGCGCCGCACTGCTCCTCCTCGACCCGGGCGGGGACGGCATCGTCGGCCTCGAGGTGGCGGGCAGCGTGGAGGCGGCGCGCGAGGTCATGGCGCCGTGGGACGACCGCGACGTGATCCACGCCGCCTTCGGGACGGGCCTCGACTACCTCTTCCTCGTGGCGTACTCGTCCACCATCGCCCTGGCGTGCATCTGGGGACGCCGCGTGTTCCGCCACGCGTGGCTCGTCGCCCTGGGTGGGGCGCTGGCGTGGGCCGCCTGGGTCGGCGGCGCCCTCGACGCCGTCGAGAACGTGGCCCTCCTCGACATGATCCGGGGCCCGGTCGAGTCCCCGGCGCCCCAGGTGGCGGCGGCGTGCGCCTACGTGAAGTTCGTCCTCGTCTACGCCGGGGTGATCTACGCCCTCGCCGCCTCCCTCACCCGCCTGGCCCGACGCGCCCCCTGACGCCCCACACCCGTCGGGTGGCCGGCGGTCAGCTCTCGACGGCGGCGGCCAGGCGGGGGCGGCTGTGCTCGACCTCGTCGCGCAGCATGCGCTCGAGCACCGGTCCCCACAGCCCGCCGCCGTAGTGCAGGAGCATCGTGAGGCGGGCGCCGCCGGACGTGGCCTCGACGGTGGCGTCGAGCACCCAGGGCGAGTGGGCCCGCCCGTCGAGCTCGCGACGCTCGAAGACCGCTCGCGTCGGTGCGGTGTGCCGGGTGCGGACCATGCGCAGGCGCTTGGCCCGCGACAACGGCCCGAGGCGCCCTTTCAGGTCGATCGACCAGGCCGGCCCCGGGTCACCCTCGACCGCCTCGGCCGGCTCGGCACGGGTGACGATGTCGAGCCACTCGGGGTAGCGGTCCAACGTCTCGACCCAGGCGAACAGCGCCTCGGGGGCGCACGCCACCTCGAGCGTCTCGGTCACATCCATGCCCATGGCCCTCATTCCACCCGATCCGACCGCCAACGCGTCGCGCGACGTGTGCCGGCGGTGGCGCAGCTCAGCGCCGGGCCACCGACGCGACGCTGGCGTCGTCGAGGGCGTCGACGACGCGGAGGAGCGGCGTGGGGTTGACCGCGGGCCCGTTGTTCGGGTGGATCTCGAAGTGCAGGTGCGACGGGGTCGTGGCGGCGTTGCCGGTGTTCCCGACGAAGCCGACCACGTCGCCGGCCTCGACCACCATGCCCTCGGTGATGCCCGGCGCGAAGCGCAACAGGTGGGCGTAGTAGTAGGTCGTGCCGCTCTCGCCGTAGAGCCAGAGCTTGATGCCCCCGAGCGAGTTGCTCCCCATGTTGGTGATCACGCCCCGCTCGACCGCGAACAGATTGGTGCCCGCCGTGGCGAAGATGTCGATGCCCTGGTGCTGGCGTCCGCCCGATCGCGGCGAGAGCCACGAGTCGATGTAGTCGTGCGGATCGTCCACCGGGAAGTGCATGCCGGTGACGAAGATCTCGCTGCCCGCCTCGAAGGCCAGGAGCTGCACGCGGGCGTCTCGCACCTCTGCCCGCATGGCCTTGTCCCAGTCCTTGGCCTGCACGAGGTCACCGGCCACCTCGACCCGCTGCTCCCCGAGCTCGACGAGCTCACCGGAGACTTCGCGCCGGGCGGAGCGGTAGTCCCCCACCGCGTCGTGGTCGGCGTCGAGGACGCTCTCCATCATCGCTTCGTTCCTGCTCGCCTCGTTGGGGTCCTCGGCGGTGAGGGTGGCGGCGAGATCGCCGTAGTTGCCCCGGATGTAGGCGTCGACGGCCCGCTCGGCCAGGACGTTCTGGGACTCCTCCACCCGCTTCACCGCCTGGCGTTCCTCGTCGGTGAGCGCCACGATCCGGGCGTCGACGTCGTCGAGTCGGCGGTGCAGGTCGTCGACCCGCTGCCGGGCGGCGTCGGCGCGGGCGACGGCCTCGTCGAGCAGGGCACGGGCGGACGAGAGGTCGCCGACGATGGCGACGCTGGGCACGTGGGTGCCGTCGAGGTCGCCGGGCGGTGGCACCGAGACGTCGACGTCGGGGACCACCCCGCCGGTCACGTCGCCGCCGGCGCCCGGGTCGGTCGGCGACACGGTGGTCGACGTCGTGCTCGTGCTGGTGCCGGACGGGGCGGTCGTCGACGTGGTCGACGAGGGCGGCGGCGGTGCCGTCGTGGAGGTGGTGGTGTCGCCGGCCGGGTCGTCGACGCGCGTGGCGGTGTGGGGACGGCGCTCCGCCATCGCCGGCGGCGCGAGCAGGACGGATGCACAGACGACGACGAGGAGCGCACGCGTGGCGTGGCGGGACATCGTTGTCGCTATCGGCAGCTCCGTGCGCCACCTGAGCCAGATGGCCTACTCGTCCGCGGCCTACCCGCCAGATGGTCTACGCACGGGTCACCGTGGCTGGATCGCGAGCGCCACGCCCTCACCGACGAGCACCCAGGCGTCGGTGCCCGTCATCTCGTTGCTCACGCCCCGGGTGGACCCGTGCGCCAGGTCGTCGCCGTGGAGGCGCCAGCGCAGGCCCTCGGTGTGCACCTTGCGGGCGACGCCGTGCAGCGGCAGCAGCGTGACCACGTCGCCTGCCCGACCACGCAGGGCCCGCGGGCGGGACCGCACGACGGTGTAGCGGGCGTCGGCCGTGCGGGCGTCGATCTCGGCCTCGGCGTACGCCGGCGCCGCCAGCAGCAGGAGGTTGGCCAGGAGGTGGTCCGGACGGCCGCCCCCCAGCCCCACGACGAGCAGCTCCGCGGCGCCGAGGTCGAGCGCGGCATCGAGCGCCAGGGCGAGATCTGTGGCGTCCTTGTCACGGGGGTGCTCGTCCACGGCCACGCCGGCGGCCCGGGCGCGGGCGAGCGCCGGGGCCGACACCGAGTCCAGGTCGCCGACGACCCGGTCGACGGCCAACCCGAGTGCTTCCGCGTGATCGAGGCCCGAGTCCGCGGCGACCACCCACTCCCAGGCCGCCTCGCCCGCCAGCTCGTCGGGGCGGGGCGGGTCGCCGCCGGCGATGACGAGCGCGCGTCCCGCGGGGTGGTTCGGGGTGGGCGCCCGCTGGTCAGCCGCCAATGCCGTCCATGCGGGCGATCGTGCGCAACATGACCTCGTCCGCGCCGCCGCCGATCGACCACAGGCGGCTGTCGCGGAAGTAGCGCGACGCCCAGGTCTCGTCCATGTAGCCGATGCCGCCGTGGAACTGGAGGCAGGTGTCGGCCACCCGCCGGGCCAGTCGGGGCGCCACGAGCTTGGCGATGGTGGCGAAGCGGGTGGTGTCCTCGCCGCGCAGGTAGGCCGCCGCGCAGGCGTAGTTGTAGTGGCGGACGAGATCGAGCTCGGCGACCAGCTCGGCCAGTTCGAACTGGATGTGCTGGCTCTCGGCGAGCGGCTTGCCGAAGACCACCCGCTCGCGCAGGTAGGCCACCGTCCGCTCGATGGCGAGCTCCATGGAGCCCACCGCCAGGTAGTTGGCGATCATGCGCTCGTTCTGGAACTGGGCCATCTGCTGCTGGAAGCCGCGGCCTTCCTCCCCGATGGTGTTGGCCACGGGCACCCGCACGTCGTCGAAGCTGAGCTCGGCGGTGTCCGACGACCACATCCCCATCTTCTTGAGGCTGCGGCTGACGTGGAAGCCCGGCGTGTCGGTGGGGACGATGATCTGCGACATCCCGCGCGACCCGCCCTCGTCGGAGGTGCGGGCGAGCAGGCACAGCCAGTCGGCCTGGGTGCCGTTGGTGATGTAGAGCTTCGTGCCGTTGATGATCCAGTCGTCGCCGTCGCGCACCGCACGGGTGCGCAGCGAGGCCACGTCCGAGCCGGCGTCGGGCTCGGTCACGGCGATGGCCGCCACCGCTTCGCCGCTGATGGCCGGCACGAGGTACCGCTGCTTCAGCTCCTCGGTGCCGAATTGCGCCAGCGACGGCGTGGCCATGTCGGACTGCACCGCGATGGCCATGGGCACGCCCCCGCAGTGGATGCGGCCGAGCTCCTCACCGAAGATGACCGTGTACGAGTGGTCGGCGCCCTGGCCGCCATAGGCCTCGTCGTACTCGAGGCCGAGCAGGCCCAGGGCGCCGAGCTTCGGGAACAGCTCGTGGGCCGGGAAGATCCCGGCGGACTCCCACTCGTCGACGTGAGGGTTGATCTCCCGCTCGACGAAGTCCCGCACCGTCTTGCGGAACATGGCGTGGTCTTCGGTGAACTCCATGGGTTCGGCTCCTGTGCGGCGGCGGATCAGCGGAAGGCGGGGAGGCCGGTGATGGCCTGGCCGAGGACGAGCGTGTGGATCTCGTTGGTCCCCTCGTAGGTGAACACCGACTCGAGGTTGTTCATGTGGCGGATCACCGGGTACTCGAGGGTGATGCCGTTGGCCCCGAGGACGCTCCGGGCCTCCCTGGCGATCTCGAGGGCCTGACGGACGTTGTCGAACTTGCCGAAGCTGACCTGTGCCGGGGTCAGCTCGTGGGCGTCCTTGCGTCGGCCCAGGTGCAGCGCCACGAGCGCGCACCGATTGACCGCGACCATCATCTCGACGAGCTTGCGCTGGGTGAGCTGGAACGAGGCGATGGGCTTGCCGAACTGCTCGCGCTCCCCGGCGTAGTCGAGGGCGGCCTCGTAACAGGCCCGAGCCGCGCCCACCGCGCCGAACAGGATGCCGAAGCGGGCCTCGTTGAGGCACGACAGCGGGCCCCGCATGGTCGCCACCCCGGGCAGCACGGCCTCGGCGGGCAGGCGCACGTCGTCCATGACGAGCTCGGAGGTGACCGACGCTCGGAGCGAGACCTTCCGGTGCACGTCGTTGGTGGAGAACCCGGGGGTGTCGGTGGGCACCACGAAGCCGCGGATGCCCTCGTCGGTGCGGGCCCA
This sequence comes from Acidimicrobiales bacterium, assembly GCA_016794585.1. Classification (NCBI taxonomy): domain Bacteria; kingdom Bacillati; phylum Actinomycetota; class Acidimicrobiia; order Acidimicrobiales; species Acidimicrobiales bacterium. The sequence goes on along the minus strand of JAEUJM010000047.1, from coordinate 35,205 downwards.
GACCACCGCCACGTCGGCGATGCCGCCGTTGGTGATCCACATCTTGGTGCCGTTGAGGACCCAGTCGGAGCCGTCGCGACGGGCGTTCGTGCGCATGCTGGAGGGGTCGCTGCCCGAGTCCGGCTCGGTGAGGCCGAAGCACCCGATGGCCTCGCCCGCCGCCATCCTGGGCAGCCACTCCTGCTTCTGCTCCTCGCTGCCGAAGGCGTGGATGGGGAACATGGCCAGCGAGCCCTGCACCGAGACGAAGCTGCGGAAGCCCGAGTCGCCGGCTTCGAGCTCGAGGCAGGCCAGGCCGTAGCTCACGGCGTTCGTGCCGGCGCAGCCGTAGCCCTCGAGGTGCATGCCGAGCAGGCCGAGCGCCCCCATCTCCTTGGCCATCTCGCGGGGGAAGGTGCCCTCGTCGAACCACTCGCCGATGTCGGGGAGCACCCGGTCATTGACGAAGGCCCGGACGGTGTCGCGGATCTGGCGCTCCTCCTCGTCGAGGAGGAGGTCGAGGCCGAGGAAGTCACGGGGGTCGTCCACCGGGAGCGATGCCATGGGCCCAGTGTGCTCGCGTGCGGCGCAGGAACAAAGCGGGTGGCTGCCCGTGCAGCGCCCACCGGCCCCCGACCGGGCAGACTGGGGGCGATGGCGGTCACCCCCCTCGAGCCGAGCGACCCCCAGCGCCTCGGCGACTTCGTGCTCACGGGACGGCTCGGCGCCGGCGGCATGGGCGTCGTGTACCTCGGCGAGGACCCCGCCGGCGAGCAGGTGGCGGTGAAGCTCGTCCGCGCCGACCTGGCCCACGACCCGACCTTCCGCGAGCGCTTCCGTCGCGAGGTCGAGGCGCTGCGCCGGGTGTCCGGACCCCGGGTCGCGGCGTTGGTGGCGGCCGACACCGAGGCCGAGCAGCCGTATCTCGTCGTCGAGTACGTCGACGGGCCCACCCTCGCCGACAGCGTCGTGAAGGACGGCCCCCTCGACGGCCCGCGCCTGCGGGCGCTCGCCGCCGCGCTGGCGGAGGCGCTGGTCCTCATCCACGAGGTGGGCGTGATCCACCGGGACCTGAAGCCCAGCAACGTGATCCTCGCCGCCGACCAACCCAAGCTGGTGGACTTCGGGATCGCCGCCGCCGCCGGCTCGATGCCGCTGACGATGGTCGGCACGGTGATCGGCTCGGCCGGATGGATGGCCCCCGAGCAGGCGGCCGGCGAGGTCTCCACGCCGGCGGTGGACGTCTTCACCTGGGCCTCCCTGGTGGCGTTCGCCGGCACGGCCCGGCCGCCGTTCGGGATGGGCGGGCCAGAGGAGGTCACCACCCGGATCCTCTCGGGCGAGCCCGACCTCGCCGGCCTGCCGCAGGAGGTGCGCCCGTTCGTCGAGGCCGCCTTCATCAAGGACCCGACCCGGCGGCCCTCCGCCCGTGCCGTCCTGTCCGGCCTGGTCGGCGGCGCCGACGAGGCGTCCACCGACGAGCTCGTCGAGGAGACCACGAACCTCATCGAGCACACCTGGGTCCTCCCGGTGACCGGGTGGCCCGCGTCGGCCGAGGCCACCCCGGTGCAGCCGGTCGCTCCGGCGCCACCCTCCCCACCCTCCTCCTCGCCGCCGATGGCCGTTGGTGCCCCGGCCGCCGCACCGACCCCGCCCGAGCCGCACCGAAGGGTGTGGCCAGTCGTGCTGATCGTGGCTCTCGTGTGCCTGGCCCTGGGCGCGGGTGCCGCGCTCCTGCTCTCGGGTGGTGACGACTCGGACCCGGCGGACGACACCGCGACCTCGGGGCCCGCCGAGGGGCCGGCTGCGCCGTCCACCACCGCGGCACCGACGACCACCACCGAGCCGCCCCCGCCCCCCCTCGACGCCACCGCCGTCCTGACGCTGAGCGCCGACGACCTCGGGGACATCTTCGGGCAGATCTTCACCGGCGACGCCGAGTGCATCGCCCCTGGGGCCAGCGTCGGCCTCGAGACGGCCGACGGCACCGTCGTGGTGGCGCCCACTCCCTTCCCGGAGGGCGAGCAGGTCGCGGGAGGGCTCTTCGACGACTGCGAGTACACCGTCGAGTTCACCCAGGTGGCCGGGGCCGACGACTACCTCGTCACCCTCGAGGACAGCGAGGGCGAGTTCGAGCCGGCCCCGATCAGCCGGACTGAGATCGAGGCCGCCGGCGGCGTGCTCGACCTGAACGAGCTGTTCGAGGTGAGCCAGCTCGTGGGTCCGGTGTAGCCACGGGTGTCTAGTATCTGAACACCGTTCACGACGTGCGGGGGCGGGAACGAGCAAAGGGGCTGGGATGCAGAAGCTGCGCGCCGTCGCGACCACGATCGGACTCGTGGGGGTGCTCGCCCTCGGGGGCCTCGCGCCCGCCGGCGCCGACACCACCGCGGTCTCCTACACCTGCGACCTGCCCGCCGGGGCGACCGGGGTCCTCGCCGCGCAGATCCCGGACACCATCACGGACTCGTTCGACGTGACCGTGGTGGACAGCCCCGATCCGGTGCTGCAGGGCGGGACCACCCACCTGGACCTCGACGTCCCCTTCCCGGACATCACGACCAGCCTGCCGGACGTGGGGATCAGCTACGGCTTCTTCTACATCAAGCGGGTCGACATCTGGCAGCCGCTCCCGGCGGGCATCAACTGGAACACCGTGACCGCCACGCTCTCACCGTCGCCCAACTGGGCCACCGTGGCCCGCGAAGGCGGCAACCTCAAGGTCCGGATCGAGAGCGCTGTCCCCGGCTCCTACATCCGGGTCAACGCCGACGCGACGCCGCCCACCATCGAGATCGAGGTGACGTCGGGGAACTGGCAGCCCCTGGACTTCGTCCCGAGCGTCGACGTCGATGCGGTGGTCACGGGAGCACGCGGCAACTCGATCAACTGGAAGGCCCCCACCCTCAACGCGGTGGTGAAGTACCAGCGGAACGTGTTCGGGCTCATCGACGTCAACTGGAACGACGCCAACACGCCCTGCATCCCCGACGACCCGAACCAGGTGATCGTCTCGACCCTCATCGCCAGCCCCGCGATGACCGCGACCTTGAGCCGAACCGAGGCGACCGTGAAGGTCGGCGAGACCATCCACTACGACGTGGCCGTGGCGAACACCGGCGACATCGGCCTGACCGGCGTAACGGCCACGATCCCGGGCGCGACCTGCGCCACCCCGCCGAGCTCGGTGGCGGTGGGCGAGACCGCCCACGTGGCGTGCACCCGCATTGCGACCGTCGCCGACATCGGCTCCTTCACCCGGACGGCCTCGGTCGACACCGCCGAGACGACGGGGACCACGACCAACGCGGTGAGCACGACGGTGAACCCGCGTCGAGCGGCCGACGCCGAGGTGGGCACTGCGCTCGCCGGGCCCTTCGCGGTCAACGGCACCTACTCCCCCGCCGTCACCCCCGCCCAGACCGCCAAGGCCAACGTGGCGAGGGGCGCAGCCCGCAACTTCTACGTCCGCATCGGCAACGACGGTGACGCCACCGACTCGCTGACCGTCCGGGGCGTCGACTCGGGCGCCGCCGGCTACAAGGTGTCCTACTTCGACGCCGTCGGCACCAACATCACCGCCGCGGTGAAGGCCGGGACCTACGTCGTCCCCGACCTCGCACCCGGGGCCACCACCACGCTGCGGGTGAAGGTGAAGGCCACCACGACCTCCGTGCGTGGCTCGGGGCACAACGCCGACGTCCGGGTCACCTCGAGCAACGACGCCGGCGCCACCGACGTGGTGCGGGCCAAGGTCAAGCGCACCTGAGGGTGCGCCCACCGGTCGCCGACCTGCCGGGCCAGCGCGGGCCCCTGCAGGGACGCGGAAAGGGGGCGGGCCCGAAGGCCCGCCCCCTTTGCCAAGCTCTTGCGAGCGGTCGATCAGCTGATCGAGGTGCCGACGCTGTCGAACTTCTTCGAGGCGTTGTTGCCGAGGATGGTGACGGCGGCGATGCACACGACGGCGATCAGGGCCACCAGCAGCGCGTACTCCACGAGCGAGGCACCACGCTCGGAATCGGCGAAGCGGGCACGCATCCAGTTGGCGAGGAACTCGTAGGTGAGGATCATCGGTTTCTCCGTGTTTGTACTTTCGGCACGAGATCCTGCTGGACCCGTGTTCTGACAAACACTTGTATCGACCGGTTGCAGCCGACTTGTGATAGGGCGATCGACCTAATTCTCGTGAACGAACGATGACGCCCCGCTGACCTCGCGGCGCCGTCCGGGCCCCTGCGGCCCATCGACTAGACCGGAGACGTCCTTGGCGACGCCTCGAGGGGGGACCATGGCCCACGATCCGATCACCGCTGCCACCACGCCGGTGGCCGACAACCGCGAGCCCCGCTTCGTGCACGCGGACCAGGAGCGGGAGGTCGCCGACAAGCTGGCCGCCCTCGAGGCCCGGACCGGCAAGAAGCCGAACGTGCTCATCGTGCTCATGGACGACGTCGGCTGGGGCGACTTCGGCTGCTACGGCGGTGGGGTCATGGCCGGGGCGCCCACCCCGCACATCGACCGCCTCGCCCGGGACGGGCTGCTCCTCACGTCCTGCTACTCCGAGCCGTCCTGCACGCCGTCGCGCGCCTCGATCATGACCGGCCGCCTCCCGATGCGCCACGGCCTGCTCATCCCGCCCATGTACGGCATGCCCGGCGGGCTCGAAGGCGAGGTCACCCTGGCTGAGAAGCTGAGCGAGGCGGGGTACGTCACCCAGGCCGTGGGCAAGTGGCACATGGGCGAGAACATCGGCTCGCAGCCCCAGCACGTGGGCTTCGACGACTTCTACGGCTTCCTCAGCGTGTCGGACATGTACACCGAGTGGCGCGACCCCTACTTCTTCCCGGAGGTGGTCTACAGCGAGGAGCGCACCGAGTGGGTGCGCAACGAGCGCTTCAACAAGTGCTGGGTGCACGCCACCCGCGGCGGGGACCCCGAGAACGTCGAGGAGGTCACCATCCCGGTGCTCTCGACCCTCGACGACCGCTGGGCCGAGTACTCAGAGGCCTTCATCGACCGGATGGCCGGCGACGAGCGGCCGTGGTTCCTCTACCACTGCACCCGCGGTGCCCATTTCGACAACTACCCGCTGGAGAAGTTCCAGGGCTCCTCCCCGGCGAAGCACCCCTACAAGGACACCATCGTCGAGCTCGACGACATCGTGGGGCGCCTCGTCGCCCGCCTCGAAGCCACCGGCCAGGCCGACAACACCATGATCTTCATCTCGTCGGACAACGGCCCCGAGATGGAGACGTGGCCCGACGCGGCCTACACCCCGTTCCGCTGCGCCAAGGGCTCGACGTGGGAGGGCGGCGTGCGCGTGCCCGGCATCTTCTCGTGGCCGGGGATGATCGCGCCCCGGGCCTCGGACGGCCTGTTCGACCAGCTCGACCTGTTCGCGACGCTTCTGCACCTCGCCGGCGCCGATCACACCCTGCCGGGCGACCGCTTCATCGACTCCATCGACCAGACCTCGTTCCTGCTGGGCGACGAGGGCCTGTCGAACCGCAAGTTCCACTACTACTGGCTCACGGCCACCTTCTCGGCGATCCGGGTGGCCGAGTACAAGTACATGATCGCGTCGATCTCCGACAACGACACCGACGTGGTGAACTCGGGCGGCTTCAGCGGCGTGATGCAGCAGTACGGCTACGGGAAGATGTTCAACCTCTACCTGGACCCGAAGGAGCAGCACAGCTACCTGATCCGCAAGCTCGTCTACATCGAGCTGATCCAGTCGGCCATGGCGGCGCACCGCAAGACGTTCCACAAGTGGCCCAACCGGCCACCGATGCTCGACGGCGCGGTGCGCGGCAACTGAGCTCCACCCGACCCGCACCGACGGGTTGCGACCGAGCCACTACCATCACCCGGCCCGTGATCTCCGGAGGACGCTCGACCATGCCATCCCACTCGACCCCCCGCCGCCTGCTCGGCCTCGCCGCCACGACGCTGCTCGTGGCCGGCCTCGGCCTCACCGCCTGTGGCAGCGGCGGCGACGACGTCGAGCTCGTGGAAGGCGTCACCGAGAACGTCGACGCCCTCGACAACTCCTTCGCTCCCGAGGAGATCACCGTGCAGGCCGGCACCGAGATCGTCTTCACCAACCGGGGCCGCAACGACCACAACGTGATCCCGGCCGACCCCGACGAGGACTGGACCATCGAAGTCGACGACTTCAAGCCCGGCACCGAGGCGGCCCCGATCGCGTTCGACGAGCCCGGTACCTACGACTACTTCTGCTCGATCCACGGCACCGCCACGGCGGGCATGATCGGCTCCATCACCGTCGAAGGCTGACGGCCGCACACCAGGGGGAGACCTGCACCGATGACCACCACCACCAAACGACTGCTGGCCGTGCTGCTGGCCGTCGTCTTCTTCGCCGCCGCCTGCGGCAGCGATGGCGGCGACGGCGGCGACGAGAGCAGCAGCGGGGGCGACGCGCCCGCGACGCCGACGTGTGACACCGAGGGCACTCTCAACGTGCCCGAGGACTTCGACACCATCCAGGCCGCGGCCGACGCCGCCGCACCCGGCGCGCTCGTGCTGATCGCCGAGGGCACCTACGAAGAGGCCGTCAACGTCACCTGCCCCGACATCACACTGCGCGGCATCGACCGCAACGAGGTGATCCTCGAGGGCGGCTTCGAGCTCGAGAACGGCATCCGCATCCTCGAGACCGACGGCGTCGTGGTCGAGAACATGACCGCCCAGAACTACACCGGCAACGGGTTCTTCTGGACCGGCGCCGACGGCTACCGGGGCTCGTACCTGACCGCCATCCGCAACGGCGACTACGGCGTCTACGCCTACGGCTCGGTCAACGGCGTGTTCGAGCACTCGTACGGCTCGGGCAGCCCCGACGCCGGCATCTACATCGGCCAGTGCGGGGACTGCAACGCGGTCATCGACGACTTCACGTCCGAATGGAACGGCCTGGGCTACTCCGGCACCAACTCGACCAACGTCACCATCGTCAACTCGACGTTCCGCCACAACCGCTCGGGCATCGTCCCCAACGCCGGCAGCTACGAGGGCTGTGCGCCCCCGATTCGCAACACCATCGTGGGCAACGTGGCCTCGGACAACGGCAACCTCGAGACCAGTGCCATCGCGGTGGCCGCCGAGTTCCCCGGCGTGGGCATCATCATCACCGGCTCGAACGACAACATCGTCGAGCGCAACCGGGTGGACAACAACCCGGTGGCCGGCATCCTCGTGGCGCCGACCCCCGAGTCGGACCCGATCGGGCCATTGATCGAGGAGCCCGACCCGAACTGCGTCGAGGACTCGGTGCCCGTGTCCGATGCCGAGCTGGCCGAGCTGCCCAACCCGCTCGTCTGGCACGCCCACCGCAACCAGGTCGTCGGCAACGTCGCCCAGGGCAACGACGCCAACGGCGGCTGGGACATCATGAGCGTCGAGCCCGAGGACAAGGAGAACTGCTTCGCGGACAACGACGCCGCGGTGTTCAGCCCGGCCGACCTCGAGACGGTCGCCCCCTGCGGCGGGCCCTTCGGCGTCGTGAACGCCGAGTCGGCCGCGCTCATCGGCCTGCTCGACGCCAACCAGGCCGAGCCCGCGGACTTCGAGACCGTCGAGCTGCCCGACCCGGGCGACCTCGAGAACATGCCCGACGCCGCGACCGCCCCGACCGAGCCCGCCCGCGGCCCGACCGAGGAGATCGACGTCGACGCGATCCAGGTGCCGCCGGCGCCCACGGATTGACCCGACGCCGCACCGTCGTCGTGGCCGCGGCCGCCATCGCCCTCGTGGCGGTGGCGGCCGCGGTCGCGCTGACGCGGCCGTCGTCGTTCGGGTCGTCCGGCTCGTCCGACGAGCAGGCCGGCCCGGTGCCACCCCACCAGGGTCGCTTCGTGGTGGAGTGCTCGTGGTCCCACGCGGCCCCGGCCGACCCCATCGTCCACTACGGCATGGAGGGCATGTCCCACCTCCACGAGTTCTTCGGCGCCGTCGGGGTGAACGCCTCCACGACCGTGGACGACCTCGTCGACGCCGACACCACCTGTCGCAACAAGGAGGACCGGGCCAGCTACTGGGCGCCGGCGCTCTACGACGGCGACCGACGCATCGAGCCGTCCGGCTCCAACGCCTACTACCGGGCCGCCCCCGGGGTGGACCCGGCGACCGTCGTGCCCTTCCCGCTCGGGCTCAAGATGCTGGGCGGCGACCAGTTCTCGACCGAGGAGCAGGACACGGCGATCGTGGGCTGGTCGTGCGGGTTCAACCCCCGCCGTCACGCCGCTCCCCCGGACTGCGGTGAGGGCTCGCCGCTGCGGGTCCGCATCACCTATCCCGACTGTTGGGACGGCGAGCGCCTCGACGACCCGATCGACCACACCAGCCACATGGCCTACAGCGATGCCGACGGCTGCCCGGACAGCCATCCGGTGGCCGTGCCGCAGCTCGAGTTCATCATCGAGTACCCGTTCCACGGCGACGCCTCCAACCTCCGCCTCGCCTCCGGGGAGACCTTCACCGCCCACGCCGACTTCTTCAACGCGTGGGACCCCGAGGCCCTCGCCACCGACGTGCGCTACTGCATCAACGCCGACGTGGTGTGCGGCGTGGCCCAGCTCGGCCCCCACGGCACCTGAGCCCCCGACGCCCGCTCGGCACGTCCCCGTCCCCCATCAGCGTTCTGGTAGCGAGTTGGCTACACAGGGGTGTTGCCGGGGAGGGACCGGAACAAGGCCCGCGGCGACCCATCGGGGTCCTGGGCGGAATCCGGTGCCGGGCGCGCGCCAGCGCGGCGCTAAACAGAGCGGGTGAGGAGGGAGGAGTTCCGGGCCGGGGTGATCGCCGTCACGCCCCTGCTCGTCGGCGTGATCCCCTTCGGTCTCGTAGCCGGGGCCGCCCCGGTCGACGCAGGTCTCGGCGGCGGCATCGCCGTCGGTCTCAGCAGCATCGTGTTCGCGGGCGCGAGCCAGCTCGCGATGGTCGACGTGCTGGGCGGCGGCGGCTCGGTCGCCGTGGCCGTGCTCACCGCCTGGACCATCAACCTGCGCCTCATGCTCTACTCGGCGTCCCTCTCGCCCTTCCTCGCCCGCGAGTCACACGCCCACCGGGCGGGCATCGCCTACGTGCTCACGGATCAGGCCTACGCCGTGTCCATCACCCGCTGGACCGGCGGCGGCCACGGCGCCGAGCCCGAGCGGCGAGTGCCCTTCTACCTGGGCGCCGCACTGGCCTTGTGGGTCAACTGGCAGATCTGCACCGTGGTCGGCGTCCTGATCGGCGGTGCCATCCCGGATTCGCTGCCCATCGAGTTCGCCGTCCCGCTCGTCTTCCTCGTGCTGCTCATCCCCACGCTGAACTCGTCACCCGCGGTCTTGGCCGCGTTGTTCGGTGGGATCGCCGCAGTGCTGTGCGCCCAGTTCGGCGACCCCCACCTGGCCACGGTGGCCGGCGCAGCGGCGGGCATCACCGCCGGCGTCGTCGCCGAGTACCGCCGTGACGGTCCCGCGACCAGCACGCCGGCGGTCGAGCCCGACGAGGCGGGCCCAGGCGAGGAGGAGGTGCCGTGAGCCGACTCTGGTTCGCGGTGATCCTCGGCGGCATCGGCACCTTCTCGATGCGGGCGTCGTTCCTGATGGCCGCCCACCGCATGGCCGACGTGCCCCCGTTCGTGCAGCGCATCCTGCGCCAGATCCCACCGGCGGCGCTCGCCTCGATCGTGGTACCGGCGTTCCTGCGTCCCGATGGCCAGTTCTCGTTGTCGACCCCCGAGCTCGCTGCAGGCCTCGTCGCGGCCGGCGTGGCCTGGAAGACGAGGAACTCCATCCTCACCCTGGTGGTGGGGATGGCGGTGCTGGTCGCGCTCGACGCGCTCTGAATCGCGCTTCGGCCAGCGCTACAGCTTGAAGACCCGCTGGGCGTTCTCCCGGAGGAACTTGGGCCACACGTGGTCGCGGAAGGGCACGTCGGGCAGCTCGGCGAAGATGCGCTCGAGGCTCAGGCCCATCGGGAAGTAGCCGGCGTAGAGGATCTTGTCGGCGCCCCGGGTGTTGGCGTAGTCGACGATGGCCTGCGGGTAGTACTTCGGGGCGAACGCGCTGGTCATGTAGTGCAGGCCGGGCCACTTGAGCATCAGCTTCACCGCCAGCGCCTCCCACGGCTCGGCGCCGTGGCGCATGACGATGCGCAGCTCGGGGAAGTCGTAGCAGACCTGGTCGAAGTGCATGACGTCCTGCACGTCGGACGGGAGGCGGGGCCCGGCGATGCCGGCGTTGGCCACGATCGGGATGTCGAGGTCGATGCAGGTCTGGTAGATCGGGTAGTAGCGACGGTCGCTCACGGGCACCGGTGGGTTGCAGCCCGAGGGGAACGTCGTGACCGCCTTCAGCCCCCACTCCTCGTGGGCCTCGCGGATCTGTCGGACCGCCTTCGTGATCGCGTTCGGGTCGATCTCGAGGCTGGGCGCGAAGCGGTCGGGGTGCTGGCGCAGGGCCCGCTTCGCGGCGTCGGACTGGACGCCGACAAGGCCGATCTCGACGCCGCACTGGTCCATCGCCGCGAGGGTGATGGCCACCGCGTCGTCCTCGGGCTCCTTGTGGTCCGGGATGTCCTTGAACATGTACTCGGCGGGCATCTCCATCTCGGCCGACTCGGCGTCGCGGAGGTTCTTGCGGAGGTAGTCGTACTTCTCCCGGGACTCGGCCGAGGGGAAGCCGATCATGAGGTCGATGGCACGGATGTCGGTGGGCATCATCGCCCGGCAGTGTGCTCCGACCGGGCCGCCCGCCGCCAACAGCCATGATGGACGCATGGGAACCATCGCCATCACGGGGTCGGCGTCGGGCATGGGGGCGGCCACGCGGGCACGCCTCCAGGCAGACGGGCACACGGTCATCGGGGTCGACCTCCACGACGCCGACATCGAAGCCGACCTGGGCACGCCGGAGGGCCGCCAGGCCGCCATCGACGGCGTCCTCGCCGCGTCGGGCGGGGTGCTCGACGGCTTCGTCCCCTTCGCCGGGCTCGGTCCCCTCCCCGACCGTCCGGGACCCATCGTCGTGTCGGTCAACTACTTCGGCGCCATCACGCTCCTCGAGGGCCTGCGCCCGGCCCTCGCCGCAGCCCCCGACGGCGCCGCCGCCGTGGCCATCAGCTCCAACTCGACCACGGTCCAGCCCGGTGTGCCCGCCGCCGTGGTCGAGGCCTGCCTCAGCGGCGACGAGGCTGCCGCCCGGGCGGCGAGCGAGGCCGACGGGTCCTTCGGCGCCTACCCGGCCACGAAGACCGCCATCGCCCGCTGGTGCCGTCGCGCCGCGGTCACCGACGAGTGGATCGGCGCCGGCATCAACCTCAACGTGGTCGCCCCCGGCATGGTCGCCACCGCCCTGGTGGACGAGGGCCTGGCCGACCCGATGCTCGCCCCCTTCCTGAAGGACTTCCCCCTCCCGGTGGGCCGGCCCGGCAAGGCGGAGGAGCTGGCCGCCTTCGTGGCCTTCCTGCTCGGCCCCGAGGCGAAGTTCTTCGTGGGCTCGCTGCTCTTCGTGGACGGCGGCACGGACGCGCTCTTGCGCCCCGACGACGTCCCGAACAACTGGGTGCTCTGACCGGACCGGACGAGGGGGACCCGCGATGACCGACCTCCACGAGGCCGTCCACACCGACGAGGCGCCGCTCGGCGCCACCATCCGCACCGGCATCGGCGCGACCGGACCGGTGACGGTGCCGGCCGACCGGTACACCTCGCCGGCCTTCGCCGCCCTCGAGCACGAGCGGTTGTGGCCCCGGGTCTGGCAGCTCGCCTGCACGGTCGACCACGTGGCCGAGCCCGGGTCGGTCTTCGACTACCGCCTCGCCGACCGGTCCGTGCTGATCGTGCGCGGCCAGGACGGCGAGCTGCGGGGCTTCGAGAACGTGTGCCTCCACCGTGGGAGCGAGCTGTGCCCCGGCTCGGCCACGGGTCTCGACGAACTGCGCTGCCCGTACCACCGGTGGAGCTGGGACCTCACCGGCCGCCTGCGCGAGGTGCCGTCGCGCAAGGGCTTCGGTGTGCTCCCGCCGGAGGACTACGCGCTGCGCACGGTGGCGGTCGCCACCTGGGGGCCGCTGGTCTTCGTCCACCCGGGGCCCGCCGACGGCGACCACCCCGACCTGGCCGAGTTCCTCGGCGAGGTGCCCGCCGACGTGGCCTGGGCGGGCCTCGACGACTTCCGTTGCCGCTACCTGGTCAGCATCCCGCTGGCCGCCAACTGGAAGACGATCATCGACGGCTTCAGCGAGACGTACCACGTGCAGGGGATCCACCGCGAGATGCTCGGCAGCGTCGACGACGTGGACGGCCCCCAGACCATCTGGGACCACCACGGCAAGCTCGAGCAGCGCTACGGCCTGCCGTCGCCGCGCCTTCGGAACCGCCCCGACGACGAGGGCGTGTGGCAGTCGTTCGTCGAGGTCATGGGCGAGCGCATCGGCATCTCGGACAAAGCCACCGCGGGGCCGGCGCCCGAGGTGCCCGAGGGCTCCTCCTTGCGGGACGTGCTGGCGGGCCGCCTGCGGGCCCACAACGAGGCCCAAGGGCTCGACTTCTCGGCCTACGACGACGACCGCCTGCTGACCATGTCGCAGTACAACCTGTTCCCCAACATCACCATGGTGGTGTTCCCCGACCTGCTCTCGGTGGTGCGGGCCCGCCCCGGCGCCACCCCCGACGAGGGCGTCATGGACGTGTTCGTCTTCGACCGGGTGCCCACCGAGCCGGCGCCGCCCCGCACGCCGCCCCTCGACGTCACCCTGCCGCCCGACGGCGACCTGCCCATCGGCCTCGTCCTCAGCCAGGACGTGGCCAACGCCGAGCGGGCCCAGCGGGGCCTGCACCAACCCGGGTTCACCCGCGTCACCCTTTCCAACGAGGAGTGCCGCATCTGGAACCTCCACCGCAACCTCGAGGCCTGGCTGGGCATCTCCCCCACCGAGATCACCGGCCGCTGACGCTCTCACCGCCTGCAGGGAGTGGGCCGCAGTGGCGACAACTCCCTCCAGTGAGTGAGAGCGACTGCCGTTCAGGCGAGGAACTCGGCGACGACCTCGAGCAGCCGGGGGTGGGCCTCGATCTGCGGCAGGTGGGCGGTGGAATCGAGGCGCTCGAAGCGGGCGCCGGGGATCATCGCCGCGAGCTGCTCGGCGGCGCCCTGCTCCTCGTCGGTGTCGAGGTCGCCGACGAGGACCAGGACCGGGATCGTGAGCTGCTCCAGTCCCTCCCAGAGCTCGGGCACGCCCACGGTCCCGCCGGGGTCCTCGGCGGCGAGCGCCCGCCCGTTCATGGCGAGGAACCGCTCCCGGGCGGCGCCGCCGACCCGGCCCTCGGGCGCCGTCGGCCCGTCCAGCCACAGGTGGGCCTCGAGGCGGTTCACCTCGTCGAGGTCACCGGCCTCCTCCGCCGCTTCGAGCGACGCCACGAGGTCGCGCCACGAGTCCGGGATCGTGTCGGGGTAGACCCCCTCGACGCGCACGCCAGGCGCCATCAGGACGAGGCGCTCGACCCGCTCGGGGTGCAGGAGCGCGAGGTCCATCGCCGCGGTCCCGCCCATCGAGCACCCGACCACCGCCACCGGCTCGTCGACCCCGGCGTGGTCCAGCACGGCGACGGCGTCGGCCGGCGTCGAGTGGGGCTCGGGCGTGTACGAGGTCTCGCCGAACTTCCGCTGGTCAAAGGCGAGGCAGCGCCGCGACCCCTGCAGGTCGTCCACGACCGCGCGCCAGGAGCGGCGGTCGGTCACGCCGGCGTGGAGGAACAGCGCGGGCGGGCCCGAGCCCTCGTCGTCGTAGGCGATCTGGGCGGCTCCCGACGGTGCGAACGAGGTCACGCCGCTCCCCTACCTCAGCCCATCTGCGACATGAACTGGTTGAGGTCGAAGTAGTCCCGCCAGGCGCTGATCTTCCCGCTGGCGTTCACCTCGAACGTGCCCATCACCGGCAGGTCGATGCGCTTGCCGCCCGGGTACAGGAACGTGTCCACCCGCTCGGTGAGCACGGTCGAACCGTTGGCGGCGATCGCGTTCGTGGCGAACGTCACCGACTCGACGCCGGCGGCGAAGTTCGCCACGAACTCCCGGATGGCCTCGATCCCCACCACGGGGTCGACGGGGATGTTGTGGTACACGCAGTCGTCCGACAACAGCGCGATCGACGCCTCGATCTCATCGGGCGTCCCCCACGCGTCGCAGAACTGCTGCACGATCTCGATGGGCTCGGGCATGGCAGGTCTCCTGGTTCAGGGGGCGACGGAGCCGAAGTCGGCGAAGCCGGTGGGGTCGTGGCGGCCGAAGGTGCCGTGCTCGAACATGCCCCAGCCCTCGACGGTCGGGCCGTCGCCGTCGGTGCACGTGGCGCGGGCGACGTGGTCGATCACGCCGAAGGGGACGCGGCCCATCACGGCAGGGTCGGACATGTCGAAGGTGAGCGAGTCGATGTGGTCGCGGCCGAACCACTGGCCGTGGTTCCAGTCGGGGTCGCCGCCGTAGCCGGGCCCGGCGTTGAGGGCGACGAAGCCGAGGGTCTCGACGTCGATCACCACGGGCGTCCCGTCGTGCTTGGCCATGGTCAGGCGGGCGCCTTCCGGGTGGCGGGTACCCGACGCATAGCGGATGTCGACGCGGGGCCAGCCGAGCTGCTCGACCTTGCCGTCGGCGTAGACGCGCACGGCGTCGTTCAGGGTGCGGTGGCCGTCGCCGTCCTCCTGGGCGATGAGCACGACCGCGAAGTCGTCGAAGCGCAGCGGCACGTACATCCACCAGAACCCGTAGTCCGGAGGCGTCTCCGCGGCGGTGCGACCGGCAGGCTCGGCCTCGCCGGTCGGGCGGATGCCCCAGGAGCGGTCACGGGTGCCCAGCCACACATCGGGGGTGACGGCGATCTCCTCGCCGTCGAGGCGCAGGGTGCCCTCCCAGCTGCCCACCTGGGCGAAGCGGCAGGCGTCGAGGATCACCTTGGGGCCCTGGCGCATGACGTGGTGCGGCTCTTCGACCACCGGGAACGAGCCGGTCCAGGTGAGGTCGAACCCGAGGCCGTGGTCATCCGCGTCGCACACCAGGTGGATCACGTTCAGCGGCTCGACCACCTCGATGCGGTAGGGCCCGACCTGCTGGTTCAGGCGGTCCTCGCTGATCGCGTCGGAGATGCGCACGGTGTGCTGGCGGTCGCCCCGGCGCACGGTGGCGTAGGCGTCCATCGTGCCGAGGTTCGGGTAGTAGCCGAGGCCGGTGACGAGGAAGATGTCGCCGGTGCGGTCGTGGGCGTTCAGGTAGCACCGGTCGTAGGCGTTGCGGTCGCTCGTGGCGGGGTACTGGAGCGACAACGACGTCTGGTGCAGGGGGTACTCGTCGGCAGGAACGGGCATGCGGGCAACGTAGTGCCCTGGGCGGCGGCGAGAGGCACGACGCTCCCCGAGCGCGCGAGGGTGAGGGCATGGCGGAAGATCCAGCGCGGCCAGAAGCGTTCCTGTCGACGCCGTTGGCGGCCTTCGTCGACGGCCACACCCGTCGGGCCCGCTTCTCGGTGCGGCCGACCCCGATGCCGACCCTGCCCCACGAGCCCCGCCTCCTGGCCGGCGCCGCGGTCGCCGATCTGACCCCTCCCCCGGGCATGCCCAAGGCGGGCTACTCGGCCAACGCCCAGGACGGGCAGGGGGTGCGCACCCGACTCCGGGCTCGCGTGCTGCACCTGCGGGCGGGCACGGCCTCGCTCGCCATCGTCCAGTGCGACCTCCTGGGCGGCTCGTCGGTGGTGCAGCACCTCGTGGCCAAGGCCGTCGCCGGTCGCACCGACGTCCCGCTGGCCGGGCTGATGATCGGCGCGACCCACACCCACGCCGGCCCCGGCCAGTTCCTCGGCACCGACTTCTACAACCGCTTCGCCTCCAACCGGTCGGGCTTCGACCCCGCCTACACCGACTTCCTCGTGCGCCAGATCGCCGGCGCGGTGATCGAGGCCGTCGAGTCCCGCTCCCCCGCCGTGCTCGCGACCGGCCGCACCGAGGTGTGGGGGCTCACCCGCAACCGCTCGCTCGACCCCCACGTCGACAACGAGACCGTGGCTGACAAGCGCACCGAGCCGCAGCGCAAGTACGTGTCGGTCAACCCGTGGCTCCACCTGATCCGCGTCGACCGCGAGCGCCCTGACGGGGCCACCGAACCGCTCGCCGCCACCGTGATCTTCTCGGTCCACGGCACCGGCATCTCGATGAAGGCCCCCGAGTACAACGCCGACGTCTGGGCGTACCTCGTCGGCGAGCTCGACCACCGCATCGAGGAGGCGCACGGCACCCGGGCCGTCGTCGGCGCCATCGAGGGGACCCATGCCGACGTGGCTCCCGCCATCCGCCCGGGCGCGCCGGGACCCTTGGAGGCGGCCCGCATCGGCCGTGGCGTCGGCGCGGAGGCAGCCGCTCTCCACCAGCGCCTCGGTGACGAGTTGCGGTCCGAGGTCCGCCTCGCCACCGCCTTCCGGGAGATCGACCTGAGGGCCGACCGACGCATCGACGGCGTCGAGCTGCCCGAGCGGCCCGCGGTCGGCGCCGCGCTGGTCGCCGGTGCCCACGAGAACCTCACCCCGGTGATCCACCGCCTGCCGCCGTTCAAGCCGGGCACACCGAAGCGCTGGGGCAAGCCGAACCCGCAGGGCGAGAAATGGGTCCTCGGCACCCGGTGGCTCCAGCCCCTGTTCGTGCCGCCCCGCTCGTTCCCCCGCATCCTGCCCGCCCAGCTCCTCGTCATCGACGGCACGGCCGTGGTCGGCCTGCCCTTCGAGATCACCGTCGAGTCGGGGCGGCGCATCGAGGCCGCGGCCGCGGCGGCCCTGACCTCGTCCGACCTGGCCGTCGAACGGGTGGCGGTGTCGTCGCTGGCCAACGAGTACTCGGGCTACGTCGCCACCGCCGAGGAGTACCGCCTCCAGCACTACGAGGGCGGCCACACCCTGTACGGCCCGAACACCCAGGCCTTCCTCGCCGCGCAGCTGGCCCGCCTGGCGCGAGACCTGGGCGGCGCCGGCCGGGTGAGCGACGTGGCCCACGAGCGCCGGTGGGACCTGCGGGTCCACCGCTACCTGCCCGAGCCCCTCCCCGTGGACGTCGAACGGTGCTGGGTGGGGCCGGCCCGCTTCGTGGACCCCACGCCCCGCAGCGACGGCTGGTGGGAGGCCGAGTGGGTCGACGTCGCCCCCGGCAACCTCGAGTGGCACCGGCCCCTCCTGCGGGTCGAGGCATCCTCCGGCGAGGGCCCCTGGGAGCCGGCCCGCTTCCGGGGGCGCCCCGTGGACGACCAGGGGTGGGCGGTCGAGATCACGTTCCTCCGCCAGGACGACGACCGCCACCACTACCGGGTCCGCTGGCACGATCCCGCCTTCGCCGGCGACCGCCGCCACCGCTTCGTGCTGGAGGCGAACGGTGGCCAGCCGGAACTCGCGTCCGACCCCTTCGACTGAGGGGCACGGCCCGCCGCCCTCAGGCCGGTGGCGCCTCGATGGGGTCGACCGAGACCACCGCCGCCACCGGCAGCGGGCCGTACACGTGGGGGAAGGCCTCCGGCTCGCCCTCCCACCGCAGCTCGACGTCGCCGAGGCGGGCCGGGTCGATCTCGAGGCGCACCAGGTCGGGGAGGCCCCGGTAGAACCGGCCGAGGGTGCCCGGCACCTGCGCCGCCGTCGAGCAGTGGATGAAGCCCTCCTCCTCGAGCGTGCGGTCGACGGTCGAGCGCCGGTACTCGCCGGCGGCGGCGGCCTCGGCCCAGTCCGTGGCGCGGGTGACGTGGAAGATGTTCTCGGGCACGACACCAGCATGCCGCCTGGTTTTCACCCAGCTTTACGCCGAGGTCGACATCCTGGGCCCATGGATGCGAACCACCCCCACCCCATCCGGACCGAACGGGTGCTCGCACGAGCCCTCTCCACCGCCCTCGACCCGACCATCTCCGGTGACGCCCGGGTCGACGAGGTCACCCGGGTCGCCCACGGCGACCGCAAGGTGCTCGAGGCCGCACTGCGCCGACTCGACGCCGAGAGCGGCGACCACCGGGGTCTCGCCGCCACCCGTGCGGCCACATCACTCCAGCTGGCCATGCTCGACACCGTGATCCACGCCAACTGATCGCGATCCGCCGCCACTGATCTCCACCACCGCCGGGCGGGTCCCCTCCCTTCCCGCCACGGCGTCTCCGGGCCCGCCGGACCTATCGGGTGACCTCCCTCCCATCACCCGGTAGGTTCGGCGGATGCCCGACCACGATCTCAACGAGAAGCCCCACGTCTACGTCCCCCCGGGTGAGGCTCCACCGGCCGACCTGGTGCTGGAGGACCTCGTCGTGGGTGACGGCCCCGAGGCCACGCCCGGCCAGAACGTCAACGTGCACTACGTCGGGGTGGCGTGGAGCACCCGCCAGCAGTTCGACGCCTCCTGGGACCGCGGCGACATCTTCTCGTTCGGCCTCGGCCAGGGCCAGGTCATCACCGGCTGGGACGAGGGTGTCGCCGGCATGAGGGTGGGCGGCCGCCGCCGCATCACCATCCCGCCCCACAAGGGCTACGGCAAGGCCGGCGCCGGCGGCGTCATCAAGGGCGACGAGACCCTCGTGTTCATCGTCGACCTGCTCGGCGTGGGCTGATCGCACCGCCGGCCCCGGGCACCGGGGCCGGCGCTCGCCCCGTCAGCCCAGCTTCTCCGAGGGGATGTCGAAGTAGTCCTGGTAGCGCTTGGCGCGCTCGCGCAGCGCGCCCTCGTCGAGGCCGGTGTCGGCGAACGAATACTGATGGGTGCCGTAACCGTCGCCGGGGTGAGCGGCGAGGAACTCGCGCATGGCGGCCTCGGCCTCGGCGGTGTACTCCAGGCCGAAGCGGTCGTAGATGCCACCGATGGTGCCGAAGGGGTCGGCCATGAAGTCGCGGAACTGCACGTCCACGATGCGACCAGGGGCGACCGTGCCGTCCTCCCGGGCGTCGACCGACCGGTCCAGCCCGTCGAGCACGTACTCGGACCACTCCTCGGCGGCCTCGGTGATCTCGTGGTGATCGCTCGTCATCTGGCGCAGGGTGGCCAGCAGCGAGCCGAGCGAGGCGATGATGCGCAGGGGGTCGCGATGGGTCTGGATGAGCAGCGCGTCGGGGTACTCGGCCAGCAGCGCGTCCAGGCACCAGATGTGCCCTGGCGACTTCAGCACCCAGCGGTCGCCGGGGTGGTGCCACTGGAGCAGCTGGAGCACCTTCCGGTGCCAGCGGTAGGCCGGCGCCATGTCGGCCTCGTTCAGCAGCCACTGGGCGTATGACGGCACCCGGAACAGCGTGGGGAACAGGAGGCTGCGGAAGTCGCCGCAGGTGATGCGCACGCATTCCTGGGCCAGCAGGGCGCCCATGGGGTGGATGGCCTGGAAGCCGGGGATGAGCAGCTCGCTGGCGTCGCCCTTGGCCTGGGAGATGGCGATGCGGGGATCGGTGTCGTAGGTGGCCGTCTCGGGCGGGGGGCAGGGCTGGTCCACCTCCCAGGTGAGGGGCACCCGGTGGGCGGGGTCCTGCGCCAGCAGATCGAGGAGGATGGTCGTGCCCGTGCGGCCCTGACCCACCACGACGATCGGCGGGGTGACGTCGCGCTCGGCCATGTCCGGGTGGCGCTTGTGCCAGTCGGTGACCTCCAGGCGGTTGGTCAGGTTCATGCGGGCGTCGTCGGCGGCGACGAAGACCCCGATCTCGTGCAGGCGGGACTCGGTGCGCTGGGAGTCCAGCAGGCGCTCGAAGCCCTCCCGCCAGAACGGCTCGCCGAAGTCGTCCAAGCCGGTGGCCTCGACGACCTCGGTGATGAGGGCGTCGGCGTCGAGCGGGGTGAGGTCCACTTCGGGGGCGCTCACGACGGCATCCTCATGAGCTCGAGACGGACACCGTCGGGGTCGGTGCAGTAGACGAAGTCGAGGGCTCCGTCGGCGAGCGTCGTGCGGGTGTGGTCCAGCACCGTCCCCCCGTGGGCGGCGACCGCTGCGGCCACCGCCTCCACGTCGTCCACCCGGAAGCACAGGTGGGTGAGGCCGAACTGGGTCATCGGTCGGCGCTCCTTGGTGCCGCCCGGCTCGGGCGCCGCGAACGACAGCAGCTCGATGGCCTGGCCGTCTCGGCGCAGGAACTGCGAGTGCAGCTGGACCCCGTCGAGCTCCATCAGCGGACCGAACTCGTCGCCGACGTCGAAGGCCTCGGCGGCCTCGAATCCCAGGGCCTCGCAGTAGAAGCGCGTCGATGCCTCGACGTCGCTCACGCAGACCCCCACGTGTGACAGCACTGTGCTCACGGTCCCCCCGTTGTCGTGTGGGCCAGGAGCCTAAGCCAGCGGCGCCGGCCACAGGGCACGAGCGCCGACGGTCAGGCCGGTTGCGTCCCCGGTGCCACCAGCAGGTCGGCATCGTCGGCCCCGGCCGCGGCCCGCTGGTGGGCGGCGCGTCCCCAGGCGGCGGCGCCGAGGGCGGCGAACCCGCCGAGGGCGAGACCGGCGCGGGCCCCGAGGACATCGCACACCACGCCGAGGATGGGGCCGCCGACGGGCGTGCTGCCCAGGAAGAGGATGGCCTGGAGCGCGAGGACCCGCCCTCGCATGGAGGGGTCCGACTTCATCTGGACGATCGCCGTGGAGGTCGTCAGGAAGGTGATGCTGGCGACGCCGACGAGGAAGCCCAGCGGGAAGGCGATCCACAACACGGGCGACAGCGCGAGCGCCAGCATGGCCAGTCCGAAGAACGCGGCCGACACGACGACGTGGGGCGTCTCGACCTGCGTGCGCCTCGCGCCGACGAGGGCACCGACGAGCGAGCCGGCCGACATGGCCGACAGCAGCAGGGTGAACGTCGACGGCGCCCCGTCGAAGGTGTCGGTCACGAACAAGGGCAGGACCACCTGGAAGTTGAAGGCCAGCGCACCGATCACACCCATCATCACCAGCGGGATGAACAGGTCGGGGGCCCGGCGGACGTAGTGCAGACCCTCGCGGACCTGTCCCTTCGCCCGCTCGGCCACCGCGCTCGGGCGCAGCTCAGTGGTGCGCATCATGGCCAGCGCAACCAGCACGGCGACGTAGGAGAGGCCGTCGACCACGAAGGCCCACCCGAAGCCGACCGTGACCGTGAGCAG
The DNA here is from genome assembly GCA_016794585.1 of Acidimicrobiales bacterium. Lineage (NCBI taxonomy): Bacteria > Bacillati > Actinomycetota > Acidimicrobiia > Acidimicrobiales > Acidimicrobiales bacterium. The sequence goes on along the minus strand of JAEUJM010000047.1, from coordinate 14,097 downwards.
GCCCGCCAGCGCCGGGCCGACGATGCGCGAGCTGGTCATGACCGCGGAGTTGAGGCCGACGGCGTTCGGCACGGCCTCCTCCGGCACCATCTCGACCACGAAGGCCCGTCGGGCCGGGTTGTCGAAGGCCATGGCGAGCCCGCCGAGGGCGGCCACGGCGTAGATGGCGACGAGCGGTGGTTCGTCCATGAACGCGAGGGCGGCCAGGACGAAGGACTGCACCATCGCGCCGACCTGCACGATCATCAGGAGCTTGCGCTTGTCGGAGCGGTCGGCCACCAGACCGGCCCAGGCACCGAGCAGGAGCACCGGACCGAACTGGAAGGCGGTCAGGAGGCCCAAGGCGACGCCACTACGGGTGATGGAGAGGACCAGGAGGCTCTGGGCCACCAGCGTGAGCCAGTTGCCCACCTGGGAGATGCCCTGGCCGACGAAGAAGAGGCGGAAGTTGCGGATGGCCAGCGAGCTGAAGGTCTCGCGCGTGGCGAGTCGGAATCGGGTCATGTGGCGGGTCTTTCAGAGGCAGGTGCCTCGGCGTTGGTGAGGGCCTCCAGGACGTCGACCGCGTCGGCGAGGCGGCGGACGTCGTCCTCGTCGAGCTCGGTCAGGCGGGTGGCGAGCCAGGCGGTGCGGCGACGACGGGCCCGCTCGAGGTGGCGCCGCCCGGCTGCGGTGATGGCCACCCGGCACACCCGGCCGTCGTCGGGATCGGGCCGGCGGCTCACGAGGCCCTTGGCCTCGAGCTTCTGCACGGCCTTGGTGATGGTCGGCGCGGCGACCTGCTCGTGGGCGGCCAGCTCACCGAAGGTGAGCGGGCCCGAGCGGCCGATGGTGGTGAGCGCCGCCAGCAGCGTCGGCGGCATGCCGCTCTGATCCTGCTGGCGCAGGATGCGGGCCAGGCGGGCGACGACCACCCGCAGCTGCCCGGCCAACTCGGTCGTGTCGGTCCTGTCGGTCGTGTCGGGCGCCTCGTCACCGCTGCGGTCGCGGCCATCGAGCCGGTCATCCTGGAGGGCGGCGCTTGGCATGGAAGTTAGTTTACCAAGCTAACTACTTTCTGCCACGTGGGTGCACGCCTCCCCTCGACAGGGACGGGGCCGTGGCACCATCTCGGCATGGATGCGGGTCCGCGGGTGACACTCGTCGACGCCGGCGGGATCGAGGTCGACCCGTCCTGGGAGGTGATCGCCCAGCACCGCGACGCGGGCACCACGATCTGGCTCGACCTCCAGGATCCGTCCGACGAGGACATCGACCGGGTCGGTGACCTCTTCGGCTTCCACCGCCTCGCCATCGACGACAGCCAGCGCTTCTCGCAGCGAGCGAAGCTCGTGGTCTACGAGGACCACGCGTTCGTCGTCGCGTTCGCGGCCAACGTCGACAGCGAGCACGACCGGACCGAGGTCCACGCCTACTACCGCCCGGGCGTCATCGTCACCGTGCACCGCGAGCCCTGCCCTGCGGTCGAGGAGTGGCTGGCCAAGGGCTTCGAGCACGAGTTCGACGCTCCGGGCCTCTTCCTGCTCTACCGCCTGCTCGACTCGCTGGCGGGCAGCTTCCCGCCGGTGCTCGACGAGATCGACGAACGACTGGTCGAGCTCGAGGACGCGATCCTCGCCGACCCGGATCCGAGCCACATGGCCGTGCTCACGTCGCTCAAGCGCCAACTCAGCCACCTGCGCCGGGCAGTCATCCCGGGCCGGGACACGCTGGGCGGGGGCACCAGCCTCGCCATCGAGGAGCTGCCGGGCATGAGCGACGAGGCCCGGCGCTACTTCCGCGACCTCTACGACCACCTGGTCCACGTGGCCGACCAGGTCGACAGCGAGCGCGAGCACGCCGCCTCGGTGATGGACGTCTACCTCTCGACGGTCAGCAACAAGCAGAACGACGTCATGAAGCAGCTCACCGCCGTGTCCACGTTCTTCCTGCCCCTCATGTTCCTCACCGGCTTCTTCGGCATGAACTTCGCCTGGATGGTCCGCAACGTCGAGGGGCCGGCGCCCTTCCTGGCGCTCGGTGTCGGCCTCCAGGTCGTGAGCGTCGCCGCGGTGCTCGTGCTGCTGAAGCGGCGGGGCTGGTTCTAGGAAGCGGCGCGCTCGTCGGCTTCGGCGAGGCGGCCACGGAGGCGGTCGCGCAGCTCGTCGGCGTCGTAGTGCTGCCAGGCCCGGCGCCGCCGGACCAGCACGTAGCCGGTGGCGGCCACGCCGACGATGCCGGCGATCCCGAGGAGCTTCCAGACGCGCACGACACGTAACGTAGCCGTCATGTCCGCCCCGACGACCCTCTCCCTCGCCGAGGCGGCCGACGTCACCTCCACCGGCGACCTCTGGCTCTTCCGGGGACGCAAGGCCGCCGACCGCGCCATCCGGGTGTTCACCAACAGTCCCGTCAACCACGTCGCCATGGCGGTGACCATCGACGACCTGCCGCCACTGCTCTGGCACGCAGAGCTGGGCCAGTCCCTTCCGGACGCATGGACGGGCGAGCCCCACCGGGGCGCCCAGCTGCACCGCTTGGAAGACGCCGTGATGACCTGGGTCCACAAGTACGGCCAGACGCCCTATTTCCGCCAGCTCGACCACGAGGTCACCCGCGAGATGGAGGACGAGGTCCTGCGGGTGGTGAACGAGTTCGACGGCCATCGCTTCCCCCACACGGGCACCCTGGCGAAGCACTGGCTACTCGGCCGGGTGCGGCGCGGCGTGCCCCTGGAGGACATCTACTGCGCCGAGCTCGTCGCCCTGACCTACCAGCGCATGGGCCTGCTCGATGCCAAGCGGCCGGTGAACTGGTACGACCCGGGGCGCTTCTGGAGCGGCGACGAGCTCGACCTGTCCGCCGGAGCCTCCCTGGGCGAGGAGATCCACGTCACCGTGCCGGCGCCGGCCGAGCGCTGGTAGACGGGGCGACGAGGTGACCCGACGAGGCTGGGTGCTCTTCACCGCGATGTCGGTGATCTGGGGCCTGCCGTACCTCTTCATCAAGATCGCGGTGGAGGACCTCGACCCGTCGGTCGTGGTCGCCGGGCGCACCATGATCGCCTTCGTCCTGCTGCTCCCTGTCGCAATCCACCGCAAGGCGTTGCGCCCCGTGCTCGCCCGCTGGCCGTGGCTCGTCCTGTTCGCCACCATGGAGATGGCCATCCCGTGGCTGCTGCTCACGGACGCCGAGCAGCGCCTGCCGTCGTCGCTCACCGGCCTGCTCGTGGCCACCGTGCCGCTCTTCGGCGCCATGGCCGCCCTGGGGCTCGGCGACCGCTCGGTGCTCGCGCCGCGGCGCCTCGCCGGGCTGGCGCTCGGCATGGCCGGCGTCGGGCTGCTCGTCGGCTTCGGTGGTGAAGGCGGCACGGTCGACGTCCGCAGCGTCGTGCAGGTGCTGATCGTGGCCGTCCTCTACGCCACGGCCCCGTTCGTGGCCGACCGGCGCCTCTCCGACGTGCCGACGCTCGGCGTGGTGACGGCCGCCATCGGCGGGGTGGCCTTCCTCTACCTGCCAGCGGCCGTCGTGCAACGGCCGGACACCACCCCGCCCGCCGACGCGCTCTGGGCCATGGTCGGCCTCGGCGTGCTCTGCACCGCCATCGCCTTCATCGTGTTCTTCGCCCTCATCGACGAGATCGGCCCGGCCCGGTCGACGCTCATCACCTTCGCCAATCCCGCGGTGGCGGTCACGCTGGGGGTCATCGTCCTGGGCGAGGCCCTCACCGTCGGCTTGCTGCTCGGCTTCCCCGTGGTGCTGGCCGGTTGCTGGCTGGCGGGACGGCGCGACGAGCCGATGTCCGAGCTGGACGCCGAGGCCGCGGTCGCTCCCGTCTGATTCCCGTGGCCCCGTCGACGCTGAGCCTCCTGCTGGCCCTGCTGGCGGTCCCCGTCTTCGTCGGCGGGGTATGGGCCATCGCCCGCCGCCACCACGGCATCGAGGCGGCGGCCTTCGAGCTGGGTCTCGCCGTGCTGATCGGGGTGGGTCAGCTGGCCGTGGTCCTGGCGGTCGGGGGCAACAACTTCGACGCCATGTCGGTGGTGTACCTGGACGTCGTCGTCGCCCTGCCGCTCATAGCCTTGATCCTCCTCCTCGGTGGCCTGGTGGGTCGGCGGTGGGGGCTCCCCCGCCTCGGCCGGGTCGCGTCGATCCTCGCCGTGCTCGTGCTCGTGGCGCTGCCCCTCTTCGGCTTCTACGCCACCCACGTCGAGCCTTACGCGGTCTCGGTGGACCGCGCCTCGCTCGCCCTGCCCGCCGAACGCTCGGGCGACGACGTGATCCGCGTCGGCGTGCTCACCGACCTCCAGACCACCGAGATCGGTGGCTACGAGCGGCGGGCCGTGCGCCTGCTCCAGGAAGAGCGCCCGGACATCGTCTTCGTGTGCGGCGACCTCTTCCAGGGGACCCCCGGCCAGTTCGCGGCCAACCGGGAGGCGCTGCGCGACCTCTTCACCGGCATCGACGCACCCGGCGGCGTGTACGTGGTGCAGGGCGACACCGACGACGGGCCGACGCTCGCCGAGCTGTTCGCGGGAACCTCGGTGACGTACCTCTGGAACCAGGTCGTGGACACGCAGGTCGCTGACCGCAGGGTGCGCATCGCCGGCCTGGGGCTCGGTCGGGGCCGCGAAGGACGGGCCGCGCTGGCCGAGCTGACGGCGGCGCCACCGACGACGGTCCGCCTCGCCCTCACCCACCGGCCGGACTGGATCACCGAGGTCCCCGGGACCCCTGGCGCCGTGGACCTCATGGTCGCCGGCCACACCCACGGTGGCCAGATCCAGTTGCCCCTCATCGGGCCCCTGATGACGTTGACCGACGTGCCTCGCGACGTCGCCGCCGGAGGGCTCCACGACATCGAGGGGACCCCGATCTACGTGAGCCACGGGGTCGGCCACGAGCAGCAGGGAGCGCCCCAGATCCGCTTCCTCGCGCCCCCGGACGTCGGGCTGATCGAGCTCGGAGTCGCCGACCTCAGCTCTTGAGGAAGGCCTGGACGTCGGGGAACGCCGCCGGGTCCTGGGCCAGGAAGGCGTGGCCGCCCTCGTAGAAGCGCAGATCGGCATCGGCGATCCGCGATGCGATGGCCTCGCTGTTGGCGGGCGGGGCGATGCCGTCGTAGCGGCCGCCGGCGACGAGCGTCGGGCAGGTGATGCGGCCGAGGCGATCCCAGACGTCGTGGTTGCGGCGGGCACCGAGCTGCTCGGCCTTGCCGCGGGCCTGCTCGGGATCATCGGGCTGCGAGCGGCGCGCCACCATCATCTCGACCAACGCCTGGTCGCTCGGGTGCGACGCCAGCCACTCCGGCGTGAAGCGGGTGTCGAGGATGCTCAGGCCGATGGCCGCCTGCTCGGCCGGCGGGCGGTCACCCAGCTCGTGCAGCGGGTACGACGAGCCACCCTCGCCACCGGGAGAGGTGCAGAGCAGGGCGAGGCGCTCGACCCGCTCGGGCACCGTGACCGCGAGCTCCTGGGCCACCATCCCGCCGAAGCTGATGCCCAGCACCCGGCAGCGCTCCCAGCCGACGTGGTCGAGCAGGGCGATGGCGTCGGCGGCGTAGTCGGCCATCGTGTACGGCCCGGGTGGCACCTCGGTCTTTCCCAATCCCCGCTGGTCGTGGGCCACCACCTCGCACCCGGCGGCCAGCACGTCGACGATGAGGGCCGCCTCCGCCAGCGTGGAGCCCGAGCCGTTCGCGAAGAGCACGCGGGGCCCGGTCCCCCGCTGCTCGTAGTAGACCTCGATCCCGTTCAGCGCGGCGGTGGGCACGGCGCGACCCTAGGTGCGAGCAGCGCTCTCCCGCCGGGTGCGCTCAGCCCAGCTCGTCGGCGTGGCGGGCGAGGAGCACCTCGACCCACTCGCCACGGTCCGTCGACCGCAGGCGCTCGAGGTAGGGGCCCAGGTGGTGGCGGACGTGGAACGGCCCGCCTTCGCGGCGCACGGCGTCGAGGGGGTCCTCCTGGCCGCTGCGCTCGAGGTGCTCGGCCGTCCAGGTCTCGAGGAGCCGCGCGCCCTCGGCGGTGCGCTCCGGCGCCGAGGGGGCGAGGTCCTCGGTCTCGTGGGGGTCGCGGGCGACGTCGAACAGCATCTCGTCGGCCCAATGGCCGTGGTAGCCGTCGTGCCAGGTGCGCAGGTACAGGTGGTCGTCCCACCGCACGGCCCGCTGGCACGACCACGCTCCCTGGGAGATGACCAGGTGCTCGCGGCCGGGCCCGCCGATGTCGACCGCCTTCCCGTCCCACTGACGGCCGGGCTCGATCCCGGCCAGGGCCAGCGTCGTGGCCGCGATGTCGAGGTGGTATTGCAGGCCGTCGTGCACCGAGGGGGCGACGCCGGGCCACCGCAGGACGGCCGGGATGTGCGCGGTGGCCTCGTCCGCGGCCTGGTGGTCGGCGTAGACCCCCAGCTCCCCGAAGGCCTCGCCGTGGTCGCTGCTGACGAGCACGGCGGTCTCGTCCAGCACTCCGAGGCCGTCGAGCTTGTCCAGCAGCGTGGCCAGCGCGTCGTCCGCGTAGCGCACCCCGACGTCGTAGCCGTCGAAGATGGCCTTGACCGCGTCCATCGACGAGGCGTCCCAGGGCTGGCGGGGTGGAGGGTCGCCCCACTCGTCGGGGCGGAAGCCCCAGGGCTCCTGCGCCGAGTGCGGCCCGGACAGGGTCCAGTTCCGGGCGCGGACCGCCTCGGTGTGCCAGGCCGGGACGGGGTCGCCGGCGAACGGGTTCCCGTAGTCCTCGGGCGTGTTGTAGGGCGTGTGCGGGTCCCAGAGGTGCACGTGGAGGAACCACTCGTCGTCCCGGCCCCGGCGGTCCAGCCAGTCGAGGGCGCTGGGCAGCACCTGGTCCGCCCGCTCGATGCCCATCCCCCGCATGAGGTTCATCGACTCCATGAACCCGGCGTTCCACCACGTCGCGGAGTGGCGGAACGGGAAGCTCGAGATCGACGCCGTAGTCCACCCCGACCAGTAGAAGCGGCTGGCCCAGGCATTGACCGCCCACTGGCTGAAGAAGCCCCGCCGGGCCCCGACCGGGCGCAGGTCGGCGGCGAGTCCGCCGTGGTTGGCCACGCCGTTGCGGATGCCGAAGCTGCCGGTGCTCAGCGCGGTGCGGCTGGGCAGGCACGGCACGTCGGACGCGTACACGTTGGTGAAGCGCACACCGTCGGCCGCCAGCGCGTCGATGGTGGGCGTCGTGTCCCGGTGGTATCCGTGACAGCCCAGGTGGTCGGCCCGCAGGGTGTCGATGTCGACGTAGAGGAGTCTCACGACGGGCACCCGGGGCACGGCACGGGCGCATGCTGCCACCGAAAGGGATTCGCCGCCTGGCATCGACCCCGCGAAGATGCGCCGGTGAGCCACGCATGAGCGAGTCGGGCGACGAGGCGGCCGCGCCGACCGGCCACTGGGACCGCTCGGTCACCGCGCTGTTGCTGAGCGTCTTCTGCGCCTCGTCGGCGGCCTTCGCCGGCGTCACCGCCCTCGGCATCCAGGTGTTCGACCTCACCGGCCGCGAGATCGACCTCGGCCTGCTCGGCCTCGCCGAGTTCGCGCCGGCCCTCCTGCTCGTCCTCGTCACGGGCTCGGTGGCCGACCGCTTCGACCGCCGGCGGGTCACCGCCATCGGCGCGCTGTCCGAGGGGGCGGTGGCCGTCGTCCTGGCCTGGTACGCCGCCAGCGACCCGACTGCGGTCGCCCCCATCTTCGTGCTGGTGGTGCTCTTCGGCACCGCCCGCGCCTTCGTCGCCCCCACCTCCCGCTCGCTGCCGGCCGACCTGATGGCACCAGAGGACCTGCCGTGGCTGGTCGCCCGCCACTCCGCCACCTGGCAGCTGGCCATCATCTTCGGGCCCGTCCTGGGCGGCACCCTCTACGCCGTCGACCCGGCCCTGCCGTACGCCGCCATGGCCGTGCTGCTCTTCACCGCGGCGGTCTCGGTGAGCCTCGTGCGCATCCGCCCCGACGCCCACCACCCGGTGTCCGAAGCCGCCGAGGCGCAGGAGACGCTCCTTCGGGGGGCGCCCCTGCTCGAGGACCCCGTCGACGCCGCCGCCGTCGAAGCCCTCGAAGCGCCCTCGGCGACGGCCGGGGTGGCGCCCGCCCGAGTGGGCCACGAGGCGCTCGAGGGGCTCCGCTTCATCCGCCGCACCCCGATCCTGCTCGGGGCCATCTCCCTCGACCTCTTCGCGGTGCTCTTCGGCGGGGCCATCGCCCTGCTGCCGGCGCTCGCCGAGCAGCGCCTCGGCGTGGGCCCCGTCGGCCTCGGGTGGCTGCGGGCGGCCGGCGGCATCGGCGCCGGCGTCGTCACCCTCCGCCTCGCCCGGCATCCCCTGAAGCGCCACGTGGGGCGCATCCTGCTCGTGGTCGTCGCCATCTTCGGCCTCGGCACGATCGTGCTCGGCGCCACCACCAGCTACGCGGTCGCGTTCGTGGCCATGCTCGTGCTGTCCGGGTCGGACGCCATCAGCGTGTTCATCCGGGCCACGCTCGTCCCCCTGGTCACGCCGCGGGACAAGCGCGGGCGGGTGCTCGCGGTCGAGAACGTCTTCATCGGGGGATCCAACGAGCTCGGCGCCTTCGAGTCCGGCGTGGCCGGCCAGTTCTTCGGCGCCGGCGGCGCGGTGGTGCTCGGCGGCATCGCCACCGTGTTGATCTCCGCCGGGTGGTGGGTCTTCTTCCCCGCCCTGCGCGACGTCGACAGCTTCCCGGCGGGCGCCGAGGACTGAGTGGACCCGGCGCCGCCGACCCGCACGGGGGGGCGGCGGCGCCGAGCCGTCAGACGATCAGGCTCAGGCGGCCTTCTCGAGGATGTGCACGCCGCAAGCCGAGCCGAGGCCGATGACGTGGGCCAGGCCCACCTTCGCGCCCTCGATCTGGCGGTCGCCGGCCTCGCCGCGGAGGTGGTGGCACACCTCCCAGATGTTGGCGATGCCCGTGGCGGCGATCGGGTGGCCCTTGGACTCGAGGCCGCCGGACACGTTGACCGGGGTGCTGCCCGTGCGCCACGTGGCGCCCGACTCGAAGAACGGGACGGCCTCGCCCGGCGCGCAGAGCTGGAGGTTGTCGTAGTGGACGAGCTCGGCGGTGGCGAAGCAGTCGTGGAGCTCGACGAGGTCGAGATCCTCGGGGGCCACGCCGGCCTGCTCGTAGGCCTGGACCGCGGCCCGGCGGGTCAGGGTGTTCACGTTGGGGAGCTGCTGGCAGCCCTCGTCCCAGGGATCGCTGGTGAGCACCGACGCCGACACCTTGACCGCCCGCCGGCGCTGGTCGGGGTCGAGGGTCTTGAGCTTGGCGTCGGACACCACGACCGCGGCGGCGGCGCCGTCGCAGTTGGCCGAGCACATCGGCCGGGTGTTCGGGTAGGCGATCATGATGTCGCCCATGATCTGCTCGAGGGTCATGGCCTTCGAGTAGGCGGCCAGCGGGTTGAGCGTCGAGTGCGAGTGGTTCTTCTCGCTGATGCGGGCGAAGAGCTCGAACGTGGCGCCGCCGTGTTCGTAGCCGTACTCCATGCCCACCTGGGCGAAGACGCCCGGCATGATCTCGGTGCCGACGCGGCCGTCGAGGCCGGCCACGGCGCCGTAGCGACCCTTGGGCGTCCAGGTGTCGGCGTCCTCCTTGCGGCTGCCGCCGGAGAGCAGGCCGGCACCGGAGAGCTTCTCCACACCGACGGCCAGGCCCATGTCGCACTCGCCCGCCTTGACCGCCATGATCGCCGTGCGCAGTGCGGTGGCCCCGGTGGCGCAGGCGTTGGCCACGTTGTAGACGGGGATGCCGGTCTGGCCGATCTGCTTCTGGAGCTGCTGGCCGATGCCCGCGGCCGCGCCCATGAGGTTGCCGGCGGCCAGCACGCCCATCTCCTGGATGGTGACCCCGCCGTCGGCGAGCGCGCCGAGCGCGGCCTCGGCGGCGAGGTCGACGACGTCGTCCTCGGGCCGCTTGCCGAACTTGGTCATGGTGATGCCGAGGATCCAGATGTCGTCACTTGCCATCAGTTCGCCTCCAGGGGTGCGAAGCCGAAGCCGATCGCTTCGGTGCCGGCGCTGTCCTCGCCGATCGGGAAGGTGGTGAGCTTGAGCTTCATGCCCAGGGTGACGTGCTCGGGGTCGGGCTCGACGTCCACGACGTTGGCCCGCACCTGCGTGCCGTCGCAGTCGATGATGCCGGCCACGAAGGGCACGGGGATGCCCGGCGCAGCGAAGGCCACGATGGTGAACGACCGCAGCACACCCTCGGTGGCGATGGCCGCCTTGGTGAACTCGGTCTTGCCACACGAGGCGCACGCGTTGCGCCGGTCGAAGAAGCGCGCACCACACGCGGTGCACTCGTTCGCCTGCAGGTGGGGCTCGTCTCCCAAGACGAGGTAGTCCACCAGGGGGACCTGTTCGGCCACGTCCAACCTCCGGTCGTCGGGGAGGCCGAAGGTATCGCATCCCCTGGGTTCCACCGGAATGCGGTCGTGCGGCCATGATCGCTGGGTGCTGACCATCCTGTTGCCCCCCTCGGAGGGCAAGGCGCCGGGCGGGCGGGGCGCGGGGTGGGACCCGGCCTCGGGCCGGTTCCGGCGCCTGGCCGAGCAACGCCGGGCCGTGGCCGACGCGCTCGTCGCCGTCGGCGGCGGCAGCGAGAAGCTGCTCGGAGCGAGGGGCGAGCTGCTCGAGCGGGCCCGGGAGGCCAACCGGTCCGTGCTCGGCGCACCGACGTTGCCGGCGTGGCGGCGCTTCACCGGGGTCGTGTGGACGGCGCTCGGAGCGGCGGATCTGCCCCCGGAGGCCAAGGCGCGGGCCCGGTCCTCGGTGGTCGTGGTCTCGGCGCTGACGGGGCTCACGGCGTGGAGCGACCCGGTCCCCGACTTCCGCCTCAAGCTCTCGGTCGCCCCGCCGGGGTTGGGACGCCTCGACGCCTTCTGGCGCGAGCCACTGTCGGCGGCGCTCAACCGACACCTGGCGCGCCGCACCGTCGTCGACCTGCTGCCCCTCGAGCACCGGGCCGCCTGGGTGCCCGACCCGTCCCGCTACCGCCTGCTGCGCCCGGCGTTCACCACTGCCGACGGCAAGCCCGGCGGACACGGCGCCAAGGCGGCCAAGGGCGAGCTGGCTCGCGCCCTGCTGCTGGGCGACGACGTGGACGAGGTGCTCTCGTCGTTCGACGCCGGTCCCCTGCTCCTCGACGTGGAGGAGATCAGGTCGGCGTGAAGCCCTCGCCCGGGCGGGTGACGAGGGTGGCGTCGACGGTCACCGGGCTGGCCGCGTCGGTGTGGTCGGCCACCAGGCGGAACTCGGCGGTCCAGTCGTCGGGCGTGAGGGTGTTCTTGATCCAGCCCCGGTGGCCCACCTCGGAGTAGACGATGTGCGGGTTGTTGTCGAGGAGCACCTGCTGGATCCCGGCGAGCGCGTCGCCCGACGAGCCGATGCCCGGAGCGACCAGCTCGACGCCCACCTGCGCCGAGTCGGGGTCGTCGAAGTCCTCGAGCAGGTCGGCGGCCCAGCTCGTGTGGACGTCGCCCGTCAGCACGACGGGGGCGCCGGCCGCGTCGGCGAGGTCGGCGAAGAGGCGCTCGCGGGCCGTCGGGTAGCCGTCCCACTGGTCGAGGTTCCAGACGGTGTCGTCGCCGGGGCCGAAGCGCCACTGGTGGGTGACGATCTGCTGCGCGAGCACGTGCCAGGTCGCCTCCTCGGCGAGCCCCTCGGCCAACCAGGCCTCCTGCTCCTCGCCGAGGACGGTCGTGGACGCGGCGACGCTGGTGTCGCACCGCCGGCCGGCGGAGATGCCGGCCGCGGTCTCGCAGTCGAGGGGGGTGCGGTACTGGCGGGTGTCGAGTACGTGGATGGCGGCCAGGTCGCCCACCGCGAAGCGGCGGTGGATGGCGAGGTCGGGCCCGTCGGGCGGGTCGAGGCGGACCGGCATGTTCTCCCACCAGGCCCGGTAGGCCGCGGCCCGCCGCTCCAGCAGCGCCGCCGCGTTCGGCGACTCGCTCTCGGGGTCGGGGGTGTCCGACACGTAGTTGTTGGACACCTCGTGGTCGTCCCAGGTGACGATCCACGGGGCCACCGCGTGGGCCCGGCGCAGCTGCGGGTCCGTGCGGTAGAGGGCGTACTGGTAGCGGTAGTCGGCCAGGTCGATGGCCGTGATGACGCCGGGGCGCACGTCGCCGCCGGGATGCTCGTAGAGGTAGTCGCCGAGGCAGAGGACGAGATCGGGCTCCTGCTCGGCGAGGTCCCGGTACGCGGCGTAGCGGGCGCTGTCGTACTGGGCGCAGCTGACCTGGGCGATGACGAACTGCTCGGGCGACGTGCCCTCGGCCGGAAGGGTGCGGGCCCGGCCCCAGTTCGAGGTGAAGTCGCCGACCGAGAAGCGGTAGCGGTAGACGGTGTCGGGCTCGAGGCCCTGGGCATCGAGGTGGACGGTGTGGCCTTGGTCGGCCGGGGCGACGGTGACGCCCTCGTCGACGGTCTCGCCGCCGTCGGCGGTCTGGAGCTCCCAGCGGACCGGGACGTCGACGCCACGCGGCATGCCTCCACGGGCGGCGAGGGGCTCGGGAGCGAGACGGGTCCACAGGATGACCGAGTCGCTCAGAGGGTCGCCCGACGCGACGCCGAGGGTGAACGGGTCGCCGGGGAGGTCGGGCACGGGGAGCGTCGTGGTGGTGGCCGCCGCTCCCCCGCTGCCGCTGCCGCCGCCGTCGCTCGAACAGCCCACCGCGAGCAGCGCGCCCGAGGCCACGGTCCCGACCAGGAAGGCGCGACGGGAGATCCCAGGTCTGGTCGGGGTACTCGGGGTGCTCGGGGTGCTCGGGGTGTCCGCCATGGGCGAGGAATCTAGGGGTCGGCGGCGGGGCAGGGCGGGGATTCCCGTCAGACCCCCTCCGTACGTTCGGGGCATGCCCAACCACGTCGTCTCCCTGCCCATCGCCGACTGCCCCATCACCGCCGCGGTGCGCCACCGCCTCTGGACGCCGCCGCCGTCGCAGTCACCGCTCGTCGAGTGGTGGCGGCCCCTCGTCGGCTACGCCCGCCGGTGCCGCATCGACGAGTTCCCCTGGGCGATCTACATCGAGGACTTCGACTTCCTCGGCTCGGTGGCCCGCGACCGCCTGCCCACCGTCTCGATCTACCGCCACCACGCCGGCGGCGGCGAGCTCTGCCTCGGGCCCGACGGCCAGGCCTTCCGCTTCGCCTGGGCGTCCAGTGGCCGCAGTGCCGGCCGTTTCATCGAGTGCGAGCTGCGCACCGCCCTGTGGCGCGCCGACCTTCCCACCTACCTCGACACGATGTGGCTCGAGCGGGCGATGCCGTGGGACGACGACCCGGCGCCCGAGATCGACGACCCGACACCGGAACCGGTGGCGCCCCTCCGCCACCTCCGCGGCGTGTGAGGCGGCGGGTCGGCAGACTGTGGTGGTGAGGACCGGCCGACGCATCGCCGAGGACGACGCACACCCCTCCCGGTGGGCGTGGTGGGGCTTCGATGCTCCCGCGGCGCCGATCGAACCGCAGTCGCCGCTCGACGCTGCGCCGGTTCCGCCCGCCGCACCCTCGATCCCCATCGCCGGCTACGTGCTGCTGGCATCGAGCATCGTGGTCGCGATCGCCGGCCACCTCCCGCGGTTCACGGCCACGCCACCAGGGCTCCCAGCCGTCGACCCGATGACCTTCCAGGCCGCCGCGATACTCGCCATCGCCGCGATCGCGTTCCTTGCCGTCAGGCCGCTGCGCTCGTGGCGCTACGCGATTGCGTTCGCCTGTTCGCTCCTCACGTTGGCCCTCGCCGTGTACGACCTCGGTCGCCTGGACGGTTGGGCGAGGGCCCACCCCGACCTCTGGGCGGTTCCGAGCGTCGGCTGGTGGCTGGTCTTCCTCGGTTCGCTCTGCATGACCGGGGCGAGCGCGTGGCTCCTCGACCCGCGCCACCGGACCCGCTGAACGGGCGCTTCGATCAGCGCCAGGTCGAGCCGAGGCTGACCCCTCGACAGCACTCTTTCTTGATGCTCCTATGAATGGTCAAGAGGCTTGTTGGTCGAGCCAGGTGCGGTAGCGGTGTTCGAGCTCGCGGGGTCGGCGGGTGCCTCGTTCGAGTTCGCTGATGCGCGATGGGTGGGTGCCGAGCTCGGTTGCGGCGGTGGT